>JALNVJ010000001.1 GCA_023227645.1 Bacteroidales bacterium
AAATTCAATTAGATTAAATCTATTTTCATACAAACATTTCACCCCTTCGTGGTAATCATGAAAATCCTTTAATCATGAAAATCCTGATTCTTATCAAAAAGCTTACTAATAATTTTTCCTTAACTTATTTTTGAAGAAGTACTCTCTAAATTTGATTGAAGAATACTTCTTTGACTTTTCTTTTTCACAACCTGTTTGTTAGTTTTTAATGCTGATTTTTACCGTGTAATGGTCTTAACTTTGTTATCATTTATTGGTATCATTTATCTTAATGAGTATTTAAAAAAAATCCCTCCATATTTATGTATGGAGGGATTTGATTTTTTGGGTTTGAAGTTTATTTCTTCATTCCGTTATTTCTAAGTACTGCATCTATTGATGGGTCTTGTCCACGAAAACGTTTGTACATATCTTTTGCATAATCGGTTCCTCCTCTTGATAGGATTTCATTTTTGAATCGATCTGCTGTTGTTTTGTCAAATATGTCTCCTGATTGTAGGAAGGCATCAAATGCGTCTGCATCTAGCACTTCAGACCACACATAAGCGTAATAGCCAACTGCATATTCTCCTCCAAATACGTGTGCAAAATATGTTGAGCGATAACGTGGTGGGATTTGAGATATTAGACCTATTTTGTCCATTGCTTTTTTCTCAAATTCTTGTATGTTGTCTATTTTTTGGCTTGAGCTGATTATATGGTATTCCATATCTAGGTATGCTGCTGCGTATCGTTCGGTCATTCCGTATGCTACGTCAAATTTTCCTACTGATTCCATCTTTGTTAGTAGGTCTTGTGGGATTATTTCTCCTTTTTCATTTTTTGCAAACATTTTCAATACTTCTGGTTTTGAGCACCAGTGTTCTAGTATTTGTGATGGTAGTTCAACGAAGTCTCTTGGTACTGATGTTCCTGAGGTTGAAGTATAGGTGCAGTTGGATAATAGTCCATGAGTAGCGTGTCCCATTTCATGGAATATGGTTGATGCTTCTTCTGCTGTTATGGTTGTTCTTCCTGATGGTGATTTTGCATAATTGAAACATACTGTGATTATTGGGGTGATTGATTTATCGCCTTTCTTGTATTGTTCTCTATAGCTATTACACCATGCTCCTCCTGCTTTTGATGCTCTGGTGAATGGGTCCCAATACATTATTCCTACGTGTTCGTTCTTTTCGTTCTTGCATTCAAATACTTGAACATCGTCTGAATAGGTTTTGATATCTTTTCTTTCGGTGAATGTTAGTCCGTATAGTTTGGTGATAACATCAAAACATCCTTGGCGTACGTTGTTTAGTTCAAAATATGGTCTGGTTTGTTCTGCATCAAAATTAAATTTTTGTTTTTTTAATTTATTTGCATAATAGGTCCAGTCCCATGCCTCTAGGGTTGCTCCCTTATGGTCTTTGTCTAATAGTTTTTGAAGTTCAACAACGTCTTTCTTTGCAGCTGGTACGGAATACGATAAAAGTCCTTCTAATAATGAATTTACTTCTTCTGGAGTTTTAAGCATTCTTTCTTCAAGAATATAGTCTGCAAAGGTTTTATATCCTAGTAGTTCTGCTTTTTGAGCTCTTAGGTTAGCTATTTTTTTAATATTTTCTTTGTTATCTGTTTCTCCCCCATTATTACAACGGTTGTTTTTTGCTGTAAATATCTTTTCTCTTAGTTCTCTATTTTCTGCAAATTCAAGGAATGGGAATACTGATGGGCTATCGAGTGTGTATATCCATTTTCCTTCTTGCTTATTTTCTTTTGCTGTTGTTGCTCCTTGCTCAATTAACCATTCTGGTAATCCTTTTAAGTCTTCTTTTTTGTCAATAACAAGGGTATAAGATTTGGTTTCTTTTAGTAGGTTTGAAATAAACTTAGATTCTAGGGTTGTTAGGTCTCCGTTTACTTTCTTTAGTTTATCTTGTTTGGTCTTATCTAATAATGCTCCTGAACGTACAAACCTCTTATAGGTTTTTTCCAATAACATTTTTTGTTCTTGGTTTAGGTTTTCTTTGTCTTTATTGTCCCAAACCATTTTAACCTTTTCAAATAATTTACCATTCATTGTGATTTCGTCACTATGTTTGGCTAGTATAGGTCCTATTTCGGATTCTATCTTTTGTAATTCTTCGTTAGTGTTTGCTGCAGTCATATTGAAAAATACGCCACCAACCTTTGCTAATAGCTCACCACTGAAATCAATTGCTACAATTGTGTTTTGGAAATTAGCTGCTTCTTTATTTTTTATAATAGCATCAATTTCTTCGTTATGAACTCTCATTGCCTCTTCAAAAGCAGGCATATAGTGTTCATTCTTTATTTCATCAAATGGAGCTGTACCAAATGGGGTATTCCATTCTTTAAGGAAAGGATTTTCGGAAAGATCTTTCTTCCCACATCCTACAACTAATAATGCTGCACTTAGCATAATCAATAGATTTTTTTTCATTGTGTTTATTTTATTTAATTAATTATTATCGAAATATTCAATTCAATCATCAATAGTTTTCTTAAACTTAAACTTAGGCTCCTCTCCTTTTATCAAACGTTTTATGTTTTTCCTATGGGTATAGGGGATAAATATGGCGACCAGACATGTAAATACTATTAGAGGTATATAGACTTCATAACTTAACCAATGTGCACAAGTAACATAGAGTATAGGAAATGCAACGGAACTTAGTATGGAAGCAAGGGATATGAATTTGGAAAAAACAAAGGTTATTATAAATATAGCAATAATTAGAGGTAGTAGGCGGTCGAATATACCTATTATAACTCCAAGCATTGTTGCTACTCCTTTTCCACCCTTAAATCCAACATAAATTGGAAGTGCATGACCAACAACTGCAATAACTCCAAGAGCTAATTTATAATATGTTAGATATTCAGATCCTGAAACCATTCCCCAAATATCGGTGTAGAAACGTCCAAAGAAGTTAGCAAGATAAACTGCCCACCATCCCTTGAAGGCATCTATGCATAATACAAATAATCCAGGTAAGAGTCCAAGTACTCTAATGGTATTTGTTGCTCCCCCATTCTTAGATCCTTTTTCTCTAACATCAATCCCATAGAATGATCTCCCTATCCAAACGGCTGAAGGAATTGAACCTATTAAGTAGGCCAATATTCCCCCTAGTCCGAGCATTATATAATGTATTAATGTCATATTATTCTGTTTCTTTAGTTAATTTATTCTTCATTATTTTCAAACTCATCAATTTTTTCGAGTTTTCTGATATAGTTTATTTTTTCGTTAGGTGTTGCTAGTCTATAAGTGAATATTTTGCCATCTGCCGCCTTAAACTCCCTGTCTTTATTAGGTACTTCTTTGATAAAATCATTGAATATTTCGTAAGAAGAAATTGCACTCATTGAGGCTCCGTTATATGTAAAGAAATACCAATGGTCGGGGTTAGCTTCAATATATATCCTTATTTCGTTTGAGATTGAGGTTTTAACTAATTGTATTTTGGCTCTTATTTTCTTATTAACTTGGTGTTTGCCTACAATACTCAATTCTGCATCACCATAGGAAACATAAGAGTTTAGGATAGGATCCCATTGCATCTTTACATTAGAGAAATATAGGGTATAATCCATTTTCTTAGGTATTTCCTTCCACTCCCCTGTTATTAGTAAGTCTTCATATAGCTCAAGACCTTTCTCTGAACCATAGATTGATACCAATTGGTCTTGGTATTTGGATACTTCAAATTCAAGTGGTGAAAGGTTCATATCCTCATAGAGTTCAACTCCCATATAGTCGAGGGCAAGTGGTGAGAAAGGGAATTTTATACCAAGGCTCATATTTAGGTCGGCAGTCAGACTTGAATTATTGATCTTCATTTCGCCATAGTTTTGCATTTCTACAATACCCGATTTGCTTAATCCAATATTTATATTTCCCTGTCCTTTAGCATCACATGATGTTTTATTTAGTATTAGATAATCACCCAATCCTTCTTTCATATCTTCCAATTTCTCCATTGATGCGATCCTATATTCATTGGATAGCTTATCGTAGGTTAGGTATCCTTTGGCAGTCATAAAAGTATTATCGGCTTCTATATCATTGGTTAAGAAAGCCGATTTGGGTTCCATAGTCTTAGGGTTATATTGTAGGGAGGCAGTCACTCTTTGGCCGTCAACTGAAGAAGGAGCTTCTGAAATTGGTATATAAATATTCTTTGAGTCAACTCGTGATTTGAAGGTAATAAATGCAAGATTTTCATTGCAGTTATGACTTAGCTGAACACCTCCTTCAAATAAGTAATTACTATCTTTGGCATCAATTTGAACCTTTCCATAGAAATTAAATGCTGGACTTAATTGTAAAGGGGTTTCTTTAAGTATTGAACCTGTGGCACGAGAAGATATTGGGTCAGGGTTAAGTCTAGACACAAAGATAGGGTGTTTCTTTTTGTTTTCATCCACATAGTCTATATATCCATTTGCAGAATAGAGTGAGGATGAGAATATATGTACCCTTGAAGAATAGAACTCATGGATACGTGTTTCTGTATCAATAAGTATTCTAGCATCTTCTATGGTATCCATTTGGGCTCCTGGTCTGATAATAATTGTTGGGTCGGTTGGTTGTATTGCTGCATCTCCACTCCTTATCAGGAACACCTCATCGGCTCTTAGCTTATTGTCTTTTAGGCTTAGGGTGGCATTAACAGAATTGAAGGTTAGGCCTTTTTGAACAGGGTTAGTGGCTGTGAACTTAGCTCCTGGTTGTTCTAAATCAATTAAATTTCTTATTTTCTTATTTGGAAAATCTCCAACACTTGTACTATTTGAGTTTAGGAGTGCTAGTTCTTTGGCATCCATTATCCAATCAAATTTATCCACCTCACAACTATATTGTAGATAGGTTAGGTCGCATGGTTTAACACCTTCCATTGATTTGAATTCTCCTCTTTTAGTTTTGAAATCAACCATTGACTTAACTTCTTTGGCATTGAATGCTATATCTTGTCCATTTAATGCCATTAGGGTAAAGTTGGCAGTGTCTGCAGTATAGGAAATAGATTTAAACTTGAAATTATCAGCAGCAACTATCATTTCGGCAGCCTTATTTGATCCCTTTCCGGTTAGGCCTATTGGACTAACTATTAGACTACCTGTATGTAGGGCTTCTCCACCAAACATATAGAAAGGTTCTGCAGCTTGGTGAACAATCATATAATCCTTGTATGGATACCAATTTTCAGAAGTCTTGGTAACCGTTACTTCAGGAAATTCTACAGTTGATTTATTGGAGCATATAAACTTATCGGTTTTTGAATTCATTGAATCGGGCAGGAATACAAACATCCTTGAGTCGGAACGTGAGGCAATATATTCTAGATATCCAGCACCTAACAGCCCTTGAAGACTTAAATCAATTTGGTTATAAAATTTACCCTTGCCTCCATATGCAAGCATTCCTGAATTTGGAGTTTTAATAATAAATCCAAGCGAATAGTCTTTCATTACCTTTAGAGGCTCTTTTATATCGGCAAATATTCCTGCCGACTTCAAAACTCCAGTAAACTTAACACTATCTGTTTTGAAAGTCATTAAATCTTTTAATTTGAAGGGGTCTAGTTTATAATAGAAATTTTCTCTTAAATAAACTCCCCCTTGAATTTTGGGTTGATCGTAATAAACATAAGAATCCTCAAGAGATGATAACATTGGGTATCCTGGCACTCTTTTAATACTACTCTTATTCTTAGGGTCATCAATCAATAATTCACAAACTAAGTTTTGGAGTGGAGTTTGAATTTTTATTATTTTATTGGTATCCTCAAATAGTGGAACAAAGAAAGCCATAGAATCTATTTTGGGAAGGTTGAGGGCAAATCTTTCGTAATCGAAATAACATTTCTCTCCTCCCATAATAAATCTACCTGCTGTTACCCTACCATTAAATTCAAAACTCCTATTCTTCTTCATAACAATTTCTCCATTTACTGGAGATATATTCACAAAATGAGTGTCGGATAGAGAGAAGTTTTCAATACCATACATTCTTAAATCCATATCAAGAATATTTAGAACTGCATTGGCGCCTTTTTTGGTTGAAGAAACGAAACGTATATTATCATAGTCTTGTCTCTTAATATTTGCCATAATATAATCGTAGATCTTATCTTTAATGATAGCTGTCTTTCGATATGATTCATAATTGATAAATCCACTAATAGCTAAACGCATTAACATAACCTCAGCTTGGGTTTCATCCATTCCAATATATCTTGCAAATTCTTTTACTGGAATATTCTTTTTCTTATATTTATCAACAAAACCCTTAACCCTATAAATTGGGTTAGTTTCGTCTATGCCTTGTATCTTATCCCATTTTAACTGGGTATAGTAATTATTTGATTCAAATGATGCAAAAGAAACACTATTAGCTGGCCCCTTAACGGAAGTAAATTCTAAAATATGAGAATCTAATTCAACATATACTGCTTCAGTGTAGATATCAATTGCATGGTAAGAATCGACCCAAGGACTAGCTGAAATTCCTTCCTTATTGTTTATACAAGCTATCTCTCTTGAGTTTTTATTATATCTCATTAGAAGTCCGGGATGATAAATTGAGTCATTATTTATATAGAATGTTATTTGACAATCAGGAGTTGTTATACCCTCTTGACTAAATGGGTGAGTGATTGCCTTTGCCTTACAAAATAATTTACCTTCTTTCTTAAATACAAGCTCTGCTGGCTCTTGTGCATCACCTGTTCCTAAAAACTTTCCTCCTTGTTGGGTAAATCCTCCAACATAATCAACATCTGGGAATATATTTTTAATTATCTCCTCTCTCTTATATGAAAAAAATCGCGGAAAACTTGATTCCTTAACCTTATCGGAACATTGGTCTTCAAGGCTTCCGTGGAGCTTATGTTGAAAATATTCTTTATTAGTAAATTGAACTGAATCGGCAAATATAGCTGCTCTTTTTAAGGAAACAGTATATTTGGATAATTCTGCATATACCTGATCTTTTGGTAGTCCTGCTCTTGAAAAATCAATTCTCCCTCCCTTTCCTTCAAAAAACTGCTCAACAATATAGAATTTACCATTGGTGGAATAAAGTGTATTTTGGTCTTTTTGAGAAGAATAGGTTAGGTCAATACTTGAAGTAAAATCAACATAGGGTCCCCTATTGGTGTCTATCCTAATATTATACCCATTATGTTTTACTGTCCAATTAACTGTTCGAGATGTGTAGAGAGAGTTAAATTTTACTAAGTTAAGTGAAGTATTTATGGCTTCATTAAAGGCTCCTAAGGTTGAAGATTCAATTGTCCATTGAAGTCCTTTAAACCATTGATTATAACTTTCCTTAGATTGGTTGGTTGTTTGGAATGCTACCTGTGTTTCTATAAAATCGAAGAAGCCCGGAACGGGTCTAACTCTTTTCTTTAACATTTGATTGGAAAGAGACATCACATCTTGCTTTTGTTGTGATGGAATTGAATTCCAAATTGTTGCATAGTTTATGATAAGCTCTTCATATTCTTTTTGCTTATCCTTTTTCATATTAACATCCGATTTGTAGAATTCTATTAGTTCGTCTATATAGGAATCTGAATTTCCAGAAAATTCTTTAAATCTTTGTGCGGAAACATTTAAACCTATACTAAAGACTAATAAAGTTAAAACCAATCTCTTAATAACCATTTTTCTAATTTATTTTTTAATTAATCGCAGTGCCGCCCAATTTTCCTTCGATATTTGATTATCTAAACTAAAACCATATTTTAATGCTTCATCCATCAAAATACTAATATCTTCAATATAGAAACCACTTAAAAACAAAATACCTCCACTTTTAATGTGTTGGGAGTATTTTTTAAGATCTTGAAGTAGAATATTCCTATTTATATTTGCAATAAAAACATCATAATCTCTATCCAAAAGACCTGAATCACCATATCTCACCCTAACATCAAACTTATTGGCTTCAACATTTTCTAATGCGTTCTTAAATGCCCACTCATCATTATCAATGGCTTCAACATAGGCTGCCCCTTTCATCTTAGCTAATATTGCCAATACTCCTGTTCCACTTCCCATATCCATTAAATCTTTTCCTACTAGGTTTTCATTTTCTAGGAGCTCAATTATTTGGAATGTTGTTGGATGATGTGCTGTACCAAATGACATTTTGGGAGATATTTCAATATTATATTCAACTTCCTCCAATGGTTGATGAAAATTTGCATGAACATAACAATAATTATTTATTAGAACAGCTGGATAAGATTTCTCCCATTCAGCGTTCCAATCCTGTTGTTCTATTTCCTTTGTTTTGGTTGACATATCCACATCTGGGTTTAATACAATAAATCTTTCAATTAGTGCATTAAGCTTCATTTGGTTGAAAAGCCCTTCCTGACAATAGGCTAAAAACCCCTCATTTGTATCCTGAAAACTTTCAAATCCAATATCGCATAAATCGGATTGAAGTATCTCAGAGTACATTTCAAGGGGTTTTAAACTAAACTCTATTTCAATATATTTCATCTATATTTTTTAAGTATATATTTTTCTATTAGAAAGAAGCGATAATGGCTAAGAAATCATCTGCATTAAGTGCTGCACCCCCAATTAGGCCTCCATCAACATCTTTATTTGCAAATAGTTCTTTAGCATTCTTAGGATTACAACTACCTCCATAAAGAATTGAAATCTCATCCGAAACTTCTTTTCCATATTTTTCTGTTAATAAAGAACGAATATAAGCATGCATTTCTTGTGCTTGTGCTCCTGTTGCTGTTTTTCCAGTTCCTATTGCCCAAACTGGTTCGTATGCAATAACAACATCTAGTATCTCTTCACCAGTTAAGCTGAAAAGACTTTCAATAACTTGGTTTTTAACAATGTCAAAATGCTTATCTGCATCTCTTTCTTCCAAAACTTCACCACAACAGAATATTGGCCTAATACCATTTTTAAGTAATAGGTTAACCTTTGTTGCTATGTCTTGGTTTGATTCGTTAAAGTATTTTCTTCTCTCACTATGCCCAACAATACAATATTCAATATTCATTGAAGCTAACATTTGAGCCGATACTTCACCTGTATATGCACCATTATCGAAAGATGCTACGTTTTGAGCTCCTGCATAGAAATTTGATTCTGATGCAAGGTCGGACGTTAGTTCCAAGTAGGGATATGGTGGACAAACAATCACTATTGTTTCTGTTTCAACTTCATCTAATTTTTCTGCAATTAGATTTACTAAATCATCTGCTTGTTCAAAGCCTAGATTCATTTTCCAGTTTCCTGCAACTATGTTTCTTCTCATAATAATAATAATTTAATTTGTAAATACTATTGCAAAGGTAGTACTTTTTATTTGGCTATCCTTACTCTTGGATCTAATATTCCATAGAGTATATCAACCACTATGTTAATCATAACTAATAATACACAAATAATCAAAAGAGCACCCATAACAACTGGGAAATCATATTTCTCTAATCCATCAACAATTACAACCCCAACTCCTTTCCAGTCAAAGATATATTCAACAAAAACAGCCCCTGCCATAAGGGATGCAAACCACCCTGAAACAGATGTAAGAACAGGATTCATTGAGTTTTTGAGTGCATGACGTCTTAGCACTTGGTATTTTGATAAGCCCTTAGCCCTTGCTGTTCTTATATAATCTTGAGATAAGACATCTAGTAATGAACTCTTTGTTAGCTCAGATATAACTGCTAACGGTCTTATGCCTAATGTGAATGCTGGTAGTATTATATTTTTTATATCAATATACTCTCCCCTACCCAAAACATCAACCGAATATAAGCTTCCAAACATCGATAAACCCGTGTAGGGCGCAAGAACATAAGCAAATAACCATGCAAAAATGATGGCAGCAAAGAACGATGGCAATGACATCCCAAGAACAATTACACTTAGATTAATTCTATCGAACCAACTATCTTTGAAAATTGCAGATAGACTACCTAGTGTAACACCTACCACGAAAGCAAAACTCATACTTAGTAATGCTAAGATTATGGTATTGGGAAAAGCTTCTGATAGTATTTCGGTTACTTGTCTTTTTGACTGATAACTCCTTCGTAGATATGGTTGTTTTAGAACAATAATATTATCCTTACCACTATATAATTTAAAGTAAGTATATTTGGTATCGTCTAAGTATCTTGATTTATGATTTGAGGTTTTATGAAAAGAAATTGGTGACAAATCATTTAAATAATAAAAGTATTGGGTTAGAATAGGCTGATCAAGTCCAAGGTCTTTTTGAATTATTTCAACACTTTCTTGATCAGCCCTCTGACCCAACATCATTCGAGCAGGATCGCCAGGTAAGACATTAAACAAAAAGAATACAAGGGTTATAACTCCAAGTAAGACAAAAAATCCATACCCTATTCTTTTTAATATAAAGTCTAACATTAATTTTGGTTTTTAATATTTAGTTCTGAAAATTTAGGTAATAATCTCCATGACCATTTCTTTTCAACTACTCCGTCTTTCATCATAACAATCCCTGGATTGGAGCGCATCATTGTTTCAATTGCCTTATCGTCAGTAGAATATGTTAGTATATTATTCCAATTATGTTTTTCATTAAATTCTGCCCATTTTTTTATTGGGGAGGAAGTAATAAGAACCGTTTGACATCCGTTTTCAGAGGCATGTCTTTCAAATTCAGCTACCTTTTTTATTGATTTTTTGGAAGGAGAATCTAAATCCACAATTGTAAAAATAAAGGTTATTCCTTCATGAGATAGGACATCAAAGGACTCATCTTTCTCTGTAATTAAATCTAACATAGAAAAACCATCAGCAGCTACAGTATTAGCATTTATAACCCTTGAGCTAATAAATGTCCATTTTTCCATAAAATCAGGTTCTTTATAAGCTTCCATAAGCTCATCCATACCAAATTCTCTTTCTTTATTAGTTTCATTGTTTTTATAGAGGGCATAGGATATTGGTGGTTTTTGATCCTCTGGTTTTGGAACCATTCTATTACCTTCTTTCCAAGCCCTAAAATCAATTATTGGTTCATATAATGCATTGAAAATTGAAAAACTAACAACTAAAAAGATTATAACTCCTAACGATCCTAATCCAACTCTACGATTAACATGGGCTGGAAACTTCACCTTATCAAATAAGAACGAAAGAATAAGAAATATATCCAGCGCTACGTTCTTCCAAAAAGTCTGCCAATTGCTTAATAATATTGCATCTCCAAAACAACCACAATCGGACACCTTATTGGTTAAGGCATCAATTAGTGTTAAAACAGTGAAGAAAAACATCATTAAACCAGCAATCCAGTTTGTTGTTTTTTTGAAAAAGCCTGAAACTAAGAGGATACCAACAATTAACTCGAAGGAACATAAGATAATAGATCCTACTATTGGTAGCCATGGAATTGCGTTGATTAGATTAGTAAATCCAAATACGCCTAAGTATTCTGTAATTTTATATGCTGTTCCGTAAGGGTCAACTGATTTTACAAAACCAGAAAATATAAATACTAATCCTACAATAATTCTAAATAATCTTCCTAAATACTTCATAAATTTCTTATAATTATAGTTATTACTTGATTTTAATTTTTGCAAAAACTCCATAGTTAATAATATCATAATAATTTGCTTCAATTCCTTCCGAAACAAAGACCTTTCCTTGATTATCCTCAATTTGTTTTAATCTCATAATTTTCATCAAGATTAAATCTAATATAGAACTCACCCTCATAGACCTCCAAGCCTCAGAATAATCGTGATTCTTATCCTCCATTAATTGCTTAGCTTGTTTTGCATACTTATCGTAGAGTTCTATAATAATATCGTTATCAAGTTTTTCATTATTATCATTAATTACTCCCAATTCCAATTGAATAAGAGCTATTATTGAGTAGTTGATTATTCCAATAAATTCAGAACTTATCCCCTCTTCAATCTTCATTATACCCGATTCTTGAAATTGACGTATACGATTAGCTTTAATAAATATTTGATCTGTTAGGGAAGGAAGTCTCAAAATACGCCAAGAAGGACCATAATCTTTCAATTTGGCAGAGTATAAATCCCTACATTCTTTTATCACCTGATCATACTCTTGTGATGTTTTCATATAATTTTCTTATTGATTTAAATAAATATTATCTTACAATTACGTAATTTTGCTTTTCAATTAAGACAAAATGCTCCATGAAATCAATCGATAAAATTACAAAATTATCTTATAATACCACCATTAATCTACAAGGAAAATTAATTTCTCTTCAAAAACCCCTCATAATGGGAATCTTAAACCTTACCAAGGACTCTTTCTATGACGGAGGGAAATATATAAATAATGTTGAAAAATCTCTGATTCACGCAAAAGAGATGATAGAACATGGTGCCGACATAATTGATATTGGCGCCTGTTCAACTCGTCCGAATGCTATTTTGGTTTCTCAAGAAGAAGAATTGAAAGAAATCATACCCACTGTTAGAGCAGTTAGAAAAGAATTTCCAAATATTATAATCTCAATTGATACCGTATGGGCAAAGGTTGCGGAACAATCAATAAAAGAAGGGGGAAATATAATTAACGATATATCTGGAGGACAATTTGATCCTAATCTTTTTAAAGTCCTACCATCCCTAAATGCGCCCTATATCCTAACCCATACTCCCACCACACCCGACAAGATGCAAGATAATACCAATTACGAGAATATATTTTTAGATATATCCAATTATTTCTCAAAAAAGATTGAAAATCTCCAAAAATTAGGAGTTAATGATATAATCTTAGATTTGGGATTTGGATTTGGGAAAACCATTGATCAGAATTACTTCCTATTAAATCATATAGAAGATTTTAAAACCTTTGGACTACCAATACTCACAGGTATCTCCAGAAAGTCTATGATATATAAGCCATTAAAAACCTCTCCGCAGGATGCACTAAATGGAACTAGCTTCCTCCACGGGTTTGCATTAATTAACAAAAGCAACATTTTAAGGGTTCACGACGTTAAAGAAGCTATAGAATGCGTTGAGCTCTATAAATTAATTGAGAAAAACAGATAAAAAAACATTTAAATGATTGAATTACTAGCACTTCCTTTCCAATTAAACATAATTAATATATTAGACGTTGTTCTATCTTGCATATTAGTCTATTTTATTTATAAATTATTAAAAGGAACTGCTGCCCTAAGTATAATTATTACATTTGCCGCTATATACATTTTTTGGATTATTGTATCATTCCTTGAAATGACAATATTGGCAAAAGTTATTGGACAATTTATTAGTGTTGGAGCTATTGGAATTGTTATTATTTTTCAACCAGAAATTAGGAGATTTTTTGCAATGCTAGGTTCTAGAAGCATAGAAAGAGGTAAGAAAAATAAGTTTTTCTTTTGGAGAATACAAAAACACAATGTTGATAATTTCAATTCATCAGCCATAGTTAATGCCTACCAACACCTTTCCAAATCAAAGACCGGTGCATTAATAGTTATTGCAAAATACAATGACTTAGAAACAATTATTCAAACTGGAGAAATATTAGAATGCCAGATAAACTCCCAACTAATAGAAACAATATTTTTCAAAAATTCTCCCCTACACGATGGAGCAATGATAATTAAAAACAATACAATTAAAGCCGCAAGGTGCATACTACCAGTTAGTTCAAATTATAATATTTCACCCAATTTAGGACTTCGTCACCGCTCAGGACTTGGAGTAAGTGAACAAACAGATTGTATTGCAATTATAGTAAGCGAACAAACAGGAGATATCTCCATATCAAAAGCAGGAATACTAGAAGAATGTGTAACCCTAACCCGCCTACAGGAAGTCCTCGATGCAGAGTTTAATTCGTAAAAAGAACCAAAATTAGAAAAGAATATACCCCACCTTGCGCAACCTTCAGGTGGAGTATATTCTTTTCTAAATTTTTACATAATAATTTTGCTGTTTATTTTTAAGTTTCAAAAATTGTTTCAAGGATGAATAATCTTCAAAAAAAGCAAGAGTTCCACTGGAATTTTAGATTGACCCGAAAGAAATAATTATTTAGGTAGTTAAGAGAGTGACTAATAAAGAAATTGCAAATACTCTATGCATATCAACTCATACTATTATTACTCATAAGAGGAATATTTCCAACAAACTACAAATCCATAGCTCAGCAGGTTTAACTATTTATGCTATTATCAATAAACTGATAGATATAAATGAGGTAAGGGATTCTGATTAAGAAGAATAAAAAAGATTTTATTTAAGAATTAGCTCAACTATATTTTCAACATGTTGAGTGTGCGGGAACATATCCACTGGTTGTATTCTTCCAACAATATATTTTTCTGAAAGCAATTCCACATCTCTTGCTTGGGTTGCAGGATTACAGCTAATATAGACTATTTTCTTAGCCTCAATTTCCAATAATTGTTCAATAACTGATTTGGCCATACCAGCTCTTGGAGGGTCGGTAATAATTAGGTCGGGCTTACCATTCTTTGCTACAAAATCTTGGTTAAGAACCTTTGCCATATCACCAGCATAAAAAATAGTATTGCTTAAATTATTCTCTCTTGAATTAACCATTGCATCTTGAATTGCTTCATCTATATATTCAATTCCTACAACTTTCTTTGCATATGGAGCAACAAAATTAGCAATAGTTCCTGTACCTGTATAAAGGTCGTAAACAATTTGATTTTCGTTAATTTCAGCAAATTCAACTGCATTGGAATATAATACAAAGGCTTGGTCTGAATTGGTCTGATAGAAAGACTTTGGTCCTATCTTAAACTTTAACCTTTCTCTATCTCCCCTAAATGATGGCATATATTCTATTATATGATCCTTACCCTTATAAGATATTATATCTTGATCGAAAAGAGTGTCGTTGAATTTGGTATTGATGGCATACATTAGAGAGGTAATGGCTGGAAATTCTTTTGCTATAGAATCAAGCATAGGAAAAATCTCATCCGATTCTTCAGCAAAAACAACAATAAGCATAAGCTCATCCTCGAAGGTGGAACGAATTACTATATTACGAAGTAAACCATAATGCTTTCTTATGTCGTAATAGCTAAGGTTATGTTCTTGGGAATAATCTCTAATAAAATTACGAATAAGATTAGAAGGCTCTCTTTGAAGGGCACAATATTGAATATCGATAACCTTATCAAAAAAACCAGCAATATGAAAGCCAAACCCCATTGGTGAGGAATCTTTTTCAAGAGTTTTAATATCTTCTTCCGTAAGCCATCGTTTGGTTGAAAAAGTATATTCTAATTTATTACGATAGAAGAATTCTTTTTCAGAACCAATAATTTTATTTGCTTTAGCACAATCAATATGTCCAATTCTTTGAAGAGCATCAATAACTTGCTTGTTCTTATAGAAAAGTTGGTCTTTATATTTCATTGTTTGCCACTTACATCCTCCACATAATCCAAAATGAGGACATTTAGGCTCAACCCTTTTATCGGATAGTTTATGGAATTTGATTGCTTTAGCTTGAGCAAAACTTTTTTTCTTTTTAACTATTTGCACATCAACGATATCTCCAGGAACCACAAAAGGTATAAAGATAACAAGCTCATTATGTTTAGCAACAGAAGTACCTTCGCTTGATGCGTCTAGTACTTCTAAATTCTCTATAATTTCTTGTTTTCTCTCTTTATATACTTTCATTTACTAGAAATAATCATTCAGTGAAATAAAAAAGAAGCATTGATTGCTTTTTCATGTAAACAATGCTTCTTATTAATATTTCTAAATTAAAAGAATAAATTCTATTTTTCGTCAGACACAGATAGGCTTGCTCTTCCATTACGACGACGGTTAGCTAAAATCCTACGACCATTAGCTGAAGCCATTCTTTTTCTGAATCCGTGCTTATTTAATCTTTTTCTACGTGAAGGTTGGAATGTTCTTTTCATCTTATTTTCATTTTTTCAGATTGCAAAAGTACAATATTTATTTTTAATAACAAATATATTAGTCGTTTTTTTATTTTCTTGCTTTCTTTTTGAGCATTTAAAAAGAATAATTTATATTTGCAAATTCAAATTAGAATAAATATTTGAAGAAGTAAACCCTAAACGATAATTATGGATACAGCTTTTATAAATAAATTAATGACAATTAGAGATGAAGATTATGATGGACAAACACATCTTTCATTATCTCGAACGATTGAAAAGTATCCGTATTTTTCTCTACTTTACTATTATTATGCTAAGGGTTCAAAAAAACTATCTGTAAACTTTAACGAAAATCTAACTCTTGCCTCTGCATATTCACCAGACAGAAAACGTTTGAAAGAATTTTTAGAAACTAAAACTACATACCCTTATACTACTGACCATGCTCAACCATCAGATATGGATAAGATTCATGCTAAAATTGAGGAATTGAAAAAACTATATTCAAACGATAAATCTAAGCAAGAAAAGAAAGAAGAAAGACCAGATATAATAAAAGAAATTGACTCATATACTGAGCCTGAACTTTCATCTAACCCAACAAAAGAAGAATTAATTGAAAGGTTTTTGAAGATAGAAAACCCAAAGGTAAAGAGTTTAGAAAAAGAAAAAGAGAATATTAATATTAATGAAGTAATAAGTAAGTCTAATGTTGAGGAGCTTGAAATAGTAACAGAAACGATGGCTATAGTTTATACAAAACAAGGTCATAAGGACAAAGCTATTAAAATTTATAAACAATTAATTTTGGCTAATCCAGAAAAAAGTATTTACTTTGCAACTCAAATTAAAAAAATAGAAGAAAATAAATAAGTAAAAAACAAAGACATTATGTTTGTAGTTATATCAGTTTTAATACTAATTGTATGTTTGTTATTAGCTTTAATAGTATTAGTTCAAAACAGTCAAGGAGGAGGTTTGGCAGCAAGTTTCCAATCTCAAGGACAAATTATGGGAGTTAGAAAAACAGCTGACTTTCTTGAAAAATCATCTTGGGGTCTTGCTGTGGCACTTCTAATACTTTGCCTTGCAGCATCAGCATTTATGCCTGGTAGAAATTTCGGAGAGAAAAAAGGCACAGAGTTAAACCCAAGTGCGGTTAAAACAACAATGCCAGCTCCTGCACCTGCTCCAAATCAGGCACCAGCACCGATACAATAAATTAATAATTTATTTTTTCATAATTTGGTTTTTAAAAGAGTCATCATTTATTTGATGACTCTTTTTTGTATCTCATAATACATCTTCTTTATCTGACGTTTTGTCATAATGAGTAAGTAATAATTACTGTGGCACAATTTTGCGTAATAGTCAAACATAAAGAAATTAATAGAAGAATACAATAATATAATAATTAATAACTAAAAAAAACAAAGAATTATGGCAATAATTAATGTAAAACCTTTAGCTGATAGAGTTTTGGTAAAACCTGCAGAAGTAGAAACAAAAACAGCAGCAGGAATCATTATACATGACACAGCAAAAGAAAAACCTGTAAAAGGGGAAGTAGTTGCAATTGGTCAAGGGAAAAAAGATGAACCAATTACAGTTAAAGTTGGAGATTTAGTTCTTTATGGAAAATACTCAGGAACGGAAATTAACATTGAAGGAGAAGACTATTTGATTATGAGAGAAAGCGATATTTACGCTATCCTTTAATCTAAAAACAAAGATATTTATTAATATAAAAACATAAAACACTATGGCAAAAGATATTTTATATAATGTTGAGGCACGCGAACAATTACGTTTGGGAGTTGATGCTTTAGCAAATGCAGTAAAGGTAACGTTAGGTCCTAAAGGAAGAAACGTTTTGATTGATAAGAAATTTGGTGCTCCACATATCACAAAAGACGGAGTAACTGTTGCAAAAGAAATTGAATTAGTTGATCCAATACAAAATATGGGAGCTCAATTAGTTAAAGAAGTTGCATCAAAAACAGCTGACCAAGCAGGAGATGGTACAACAACAGCAACGGTTCTTGCACAAGCAATTGTTAACGCAGGAATAAAGAATGTTACGGCAGGTGCTAATCCAATGGACCTTAAACGTGGTATTGATAAAGCTGTTAGAACAGTAATAGAAGATTTAAAAAAACAATCACGTTCAATTGGTGATGCTAAAGAAAAAATTGAACAAGTTGCAACAGTTTCAGCTAATAACGATTCTTTTATTGGCAAAAAAATTGCTGAGGCAATGGATAGAGTGAAGAAAGAAGGAGTTATTACTATTGAAGAAGCAAAAGGCGTTGAAACAGAAGTTAAAATTGTTGAAGGGATGCAGTTTGATAGAGGATACCTTTCTCCATACTTCGTTACAGATACAGAAAAGATGGAAGTTGTTTACGAAAATCCATTTATCTTAATCTACGACAAGAAGATTTCTAATATGAAGGAATTTCTTCCTGTTCTTGAAAAAGTTGTTCAAACAGGACGTCCATTATTAATTATCGCAGAAGATTTAGATGGAGAAGCAATAGCAACATTAATTGTTAACCGTTTGAGAGGAAACTTAAAAATAGTTGCAGTTAAGGCTCCTGGATTTGGAGATAGAAGGAAAGAAATGCTTGAAGACATTGCAATCCTAACAGGTGGAGTTGTTATATCTGAAGAAAAAGGATATAAATTGGAAGATGCATCTCTTGAAATGCTAGGTTCTGCAGACAAAGTTACAATTGACAAAGACAATACAACAATTGTGTCAGGTCATGGTGAAAAACCAATGATTGAATCAAGAGTTAATCAATTGAAATCTCAAATTGAAAAAACAACATCAGACTACGATAGAGAAAAACTACAAGAACGTTTAGCAAAACTTGCAGGTGGAGTTGCCGTAATTTATGTTGGAGCAGCATCAGAAGTTGAGATGAAAGAAAAGAAAGACCGTTTTGATGACGCCCTACATGCAACAAGAGCTGCAATTGAAGAAGGAATCATACCTGGAGGCGGAATTGGATACATACGTGCAATTAAATCACTAGAAAGTTTAGAAGGAGATAATGAAGACGAAAAAACAGGAATTCAAATAATCCGTCGTGCATTAGAAGAACCACTTCGTCAAATTGTTGAAAATGCAGGCTTAGAAGGAAGCGTTATTGTAAATAAAGTTAAAGAACTAACAGGCGATAATGGTTTCAATGCAAGAACAGAAATATATGAAGACCTACATAAATCAGGAGTAATAGACCCTACAAAGGTTGCACGTATTGCACTTGAAAATGCAGCTTCAATAGCAAGTATGATTCTAACTACAGAATGCGTACTTTCAGAAATTAAAGAAGAAATGCCACAAATGCCACAATCACCAGGAATGGGTGGTATGGGTGGAATGTACTAATAAATAATTTTCTCATTAAATTAGCCTCCTTACTAAAGGGAGGCTTTTTTTATTTTAAATAAAGAAAAAGTAATATCTTTGCACCAAAGAAAATATATAAAAATTTAAAAATACATACGATATGATACAAAGAATTCAAACATTATGGCTAGCATTTGTTATATTAATAACAGTTGCAACATTCTTCTTCCCAATTGTTGATTTTAACTTCAGTTTCAAATCAATGGATACTATTCAACATTATGGACTACTACAACCAGAATCAAGCCCAAATAGCCTTCAATTTATTCAAACAACTCCAGCTTGGAGTTTAATTTTTATGCAAATTGGAGTATCTCTAATTGCTCTAATCGCAATATTTTTATATAATAACCGTCAATTACAAGTAAAGCTAGTGGCTAGTGGTTTATTATTAGTAACCATTTATGTAGCTTTCTTATTATTTATTAAGATCGATGGATTAGAAAAAGCAATTGCTCATCTATACACTACTCCTATTGTAAACTATAATAGAATTTCAATATCTTTCCCTATCCTCCAACTTTTATTATTTATTTTAGCTCAAAGAGCAATAAGAAAAGATGAAAGAATAGTTCGTTCTTCTGATAGATTAAGATAACAAATTAGAAAGTATAGCATTTTGCTTTATAAGGAATTTTTGATGTGAGGGTGAATCC
The DNA here is from genome assembly GCA_023227645.1 of Bacteroidales bacterium. Lineage (GTDB taxonomy): Bacteria > Bacteroidota > Bacteroidia > Bacteroidales > P3 > UBA10566. The sequence goes on from JALNVJ010000001.1 coordinate 20,018, forward strand.
GAAGAATTGATACCAATCATTTCTTTCTGGATTCCCACGCATTGAACCTGCAGGGTTATAAACATTATCTTGTATTTCATTTGTACGATCTGCAGCAGAAGCACCAAGTTCTCCACTCCAATCTAAAAGAATTGATCTATCAACATAGTTGGTACTTATATCATCAATATAATCGGTAAATGTCATTCTCAAACCCCATTCTAAGCCTATAGAGATAAACTTAGTTACACTAAACTTTAGACCTAGTCCAAAAGGAATAGATATTTGAGTTAGAGAATAAGGAGATTCATATCCTTCCATTCCCTGTCCTTCGGTTGCAAGTGGTTGTAGCTCCACCCATTCTGTTTTATTAGTAATTCTGTTTTCAATTAAGGTTTTGGGATTCATAAAAAACACTCCTATCCCTCCAAATAAGTATGGAGTTACCCTATGTTTTTTACTTCCTGTTTGGTAATCGAAAAAGTTAAACTCACAAGTTGCTGAAATTTCATTTATTTTTGATTCAAAGCTAAGGTTTCGAATATTATCAAAATCTACATCATAAGCCTTAACAGACCCAAAAAGAAAGTTCCCTCTAATAACCCAACGAGGATTAATATTATACCTATAGATTGCCCCTACCATCAAATTTGTATTATAAAAATTAAACTTAGGATTAATGTCGCCAATATAATTCCCACCCCCAACAATTATTCCGAACTCCGATTTATTGATAAATTGTGCATTTGCGTTGTAAGACAATAGGCTTAACAGGGCTATAATTATATATTTCTTCATTTCTCTTTTTTAATTTGATGCAAAAGTAATAAAATTAATTCAAACTAAGCTCTATGAATGTTTCTCGTATTCTAAAATCTCTAAATCCTTTGGCTTACCGTCCTCAACATTAAACCGAATCATGGTACAAACTTGATGAAAACCATAATTACCTGAGGCGCCTGGGTTCATATGAAGGAGATTTAGCTCTTGGTCGAAAATAACTTTAAGTATATGACTATGACCTGAAATAAAGATATTTGGCTTTTCCATTTTAATCAATTCCTTTATCCCTTTTTCGTAGCGTTTAGGATAACCACCAATATGGGTCATCATTATTTTCACCCCCTCTATCTCAAAAGTTTCTACCTTCTTTATTTGGGAGTATAGTTCGTAACCATCAATGTTTCCATAAACTGCAATTGTTGGTTTAAAATGCTTCAATTCATCCAATATATCAGTGGAACCAATATCACCAGAATGTAATATAATATCAACATCTTTAAAAAAAGTATATACTTGTTTAGGGACCATGCCATGAGTGTCGGAGAGTAAGCCAATTCTTTTCATTATCAAATTTAATTACTATTTAAGACTTGCAAAGTAAAGCAAAATATTTAATTTACTTGATTATTATATTTCAATATCTAATTCTAATATTTTTTTTCTTTGTTTCAATCCAACTACATTGGCAATATAACACAACTATGTTGGCAATATAACTGTTCTACATTGCCAACATACACTCTTTGAATCAAAGATTTAATAAATTCTTATTAAGATTTAGTAGATTAATACTTTGATCTAATTCAATTCTTCTTTTATTTCGAGAATTGAAATCTCGATTGACTTTATTATATCTTCTTGCTGAAAGTCATAACCCTCTGCTTTAATTGAACTTACAAAATCTCTATGGGAACGCTTTTCTCTATAACCTGGTTCTTTGGAGGGGTGGGTTAAATATCTCTCAATTATCTCTACGTCTTCACTAATATTTAGTACTCCATGATAAAATATTGTCTTATTCTTAGTAAACATTGACGAGCCCATTATCTTTTTATTGCCTATGCTTAGATCGGATATTCCTTTGGATTCTAAATTCTTTATTCCTAATATACTAAGATTTTCAATTAGTTTGGAATTAATTAATTTAAATAATTTAAGGGGATTGGGAATCTTTTCATTCTTGTATTTAAAAGAAAAGATTAGCATATTTGGACTAAGAATAACTGATTCTCCTCCCGATGGACGTTTTAGTGTAATAATACCATCTCGTTTTACATTTTCACAATTTATTGACTTGTCAATATTATTTGATCTCCCAAGTACTATATAGGTATCGTCTGGTTTGCCAATATAGTAGTCGAAAGTCTTTTGAGATTCAAATATTGTGTAATCAGGTAAATTATATGAGTATAAGATAGGTTGAATTTTCATCTCATCTGGGCTATTATTTATGTATTGCATGGTCAACGGCTTCAAATCCAGCTTCCATAAAGACTTCTGAAATTGTTGGATGAGTGTGAACTGTTTTTGCAATATCATAAACTGTGGATTCAAGTTGCATATAGGCTGCGGCTTCGTTAATCATATCTGTTGCGTTATTTGCAATGATTTGAACTCCCAAAACTTCTCCATATTTGTTTTCAGAAAGTATTCTAATAAATCCTTCACCTGAGTTTTCAGTGATTGCCTTACCATTTGCTGAAAGAGGAAACTCACTAATCTTATAATCTACTCCCATTTCTTTTAGCTTTGACTCTGTTTGGCCTATTTGTGCTGCTTCTGGCTGAGAATACATATTCATAGGAATCTTACTAAGGTCTATTTTCTCATTTACACCATTCAATCTATTAACTACAAATAGTCCTTCAGCAGATGCGATATGTGCAAAATGACTCTTACCATTCACATCTCCAATTGCATAAATGCCCTCAACAGATGTTTCAAAGTTTTCATCCACCTTAATATAGTCATTCTCTAGTTCAAATTCTATATCAGAAGATAAAGAGTTAGCTTTTCTATGACGTGCATTAATAATGAGTCCACAAGGAATTTCCTCTCCGCCAACTCTTAACACTCCATCTTTATAATCATCCTTAATTGAAACATCTCCTTTATTATCAAAAAGCTTAATCCTATCCTTCTTAAGTTTTGCTTGCATATAATTGCTTAAATAAGTATCGGCAAGAGGCATAAAATTATCTTTTTCTAAAACCATACTTACTTTTTTGCCCATAAGACTAAAAGCTTGGGTAAGCTCAATTGCAACGGGACCTTCTCCAACAATAATAATATTATCTGGTAATATCCTTGGTTTAAAGACATCCATAGGTTCTATTACCAAGTTTTCAATCTCTGATTCTATCATAGGAGATGTTGAACCTATTGCGATAATTATATTCTTTGCGTTTATAGTTCTATTTTCAACCGAAACAGTGTTTTTATCTATAATCTTAGCTGAAGCATTAATTATTTCAGCTCCATTTTTCTTTAATAAAAATTCTATCCCTTGAGTTAGCTTCTTAACATTTTGATCTGCTCTTAGAACTGCTTTGTCCCAATTAAAGCTAAGTGCAGACTTATCAATCCCCTCCACTCCATATCTTAAGGCATCTTTTTGAATCTTATTATAAAGTTTAACACTTTCGAGTATGGATTTAGAAGGAATACAACCCCAATTAAGACACATCCCACCTATCCTATCCTTTTCAATAATTGCAATCTTCATTCCTAATTGAGCCGCTCTAATTGCTGCTACATATCCTGCAGGTCCTGATCCTATTATTATTAAATCATACATATATATTTCCTCCTTAACTTTAATCTATTAATAAGCCAACTGGCTCTTGTAAATAACTCATTACTGTATTGAGAAATCTTGAGGTTTCTCCTCCATCAGCAATTCTATGGTCAACACTTAGAGAAAGAGGTAAGATTAGTCCAATATCTAATTTATCATCCTTAACTATTGGTTGTTTGCTAATTCTTCCTATTCCAAGTATTCCTGCTTGAGGATAATTAATCACAGGTACTGCAAATAATCCTCCAATGCTTCCATAGCTTGTTATAGTAAAAGTACCATCTTTCATATCATCTAAGCTTAGCTTTCCATCTCTTGCTTTATCGGCAAGGATTTGTATTTCCAAAGCTATTTCTTTTATGCTTAACTTATCAGCATTTCTAATTACTGGTACCACTAATCCCTTTTCTGTATCGGCAGCTATACCTATATTATAGTATTTCTTATACATCATTATTCCCTTTTCAATATCCATCTCTGCATTCAAAGATTTATGTTTTTTTAGGGCAAGTGCAACTGCTTTAACAATAAATGAGAGATAAGTTATTCTGATATTCTCATCCTTAAAATAATCCTTATATTTCTTTCTTATCCTATCTAATTCAGAAATTTCCACTTCCTCAAAAACAGACATATGAGCTGCATTATGCTTACTCTGAATCATATTCTTAGCTATTGTCTTTCTGATTTGAGACATTTGTTCTATTTCTACTCTTTCTTCTAAGATATTGTCATTATTAGAAGACTTGGCTTGAGCTGGTTTTTGACTGCCTTCCTTAGAATAGTTTAAGATATCTTCTTTCATCACTCTTTGTGCGGGTCCAGTACCTCTAACCATATTGATATCAATTCCCAAATCCTTTGCCATTGCTCTAGCAACAGGGGTGGCAAGTGCTTTTCTTTCCTTTGTGTTTCTTTGAACTTCTCCACCTATTCCTTCTTTGCTTGCAGATAGAACAAAATCATTTGATGCAATTTCTAATGTTCCAACAACTCCTGCTCCTTCTTCCTCAACAGCTTCTACCTTATTTTCTTGAGTTTCGTTTATCTCAACTTCAGAACCTTCTAATTCAATTTCAACAAGTGCAGATCCAACCTTAACAACTTCACCTTCCTTACCATAACGTGCAGCAATTACTCCGTCTCGTGGGGATGGTATTTCGGTAACAACCTTATCAGTTTCCATAGTTACTAAGGATTCTCCCATCTTTATCTTCTGTCCTTTATCAACATGCCATTGTACAATTACACCTTCTTCAAGACCTTCTCCTATATCAGGAAATTTAAATATATATCTCATAATCCTTAGTATTTAACGTTTCTTTCTATTTCATAAAGTATTTTATACGCATCTTGCATATAGTGATGTTCTCCCTTTGGAAGAGGAACAATTATATCGTAACCAGAAACCCTTGCAGGTGGTGCTTCCAAATAAAGGAATGCTTCTTCAATTGCAATTTGAGAAATTTCAGCTCCAAGTCCAAAACTCTTTGGGCCTTCGGTTACTGTTAGGATTCGACCTGTCTTCTTAATTGAGTTTCTTATTGTTTCCCTATCAATTGGGTAAATACTCCTTAGGTCAATTAGCTCTACACTAATTCCCAATTCCTTTGCCATAACCATAGCTTTTTGAACCTCTCTAACCATTGCTCCAAATGTTACCACTGTTATATCTTTACCAGGACTAACAACATTAGCCTTACCAAGTTCTATTGTATATTTACCTTCTTTTACCTCTTGCTTAATTGCCCTATAAATCCTCTTAGGTTCCATATATAGTATGGTGTCATTGCTTTCAATTGCTGAAATCAACATCCCTTTAGCATCATGAGGAGTTGAGGGAGCTATAACTTTTAGTCCAGGTATATGACCAAATAATGCTTCCATACTTTCGCTATGATGTTCAAGAGCATTTATCCCACCTCCATAAGGCATTCTTATTACCATTGGAGTTTCTAATTTTCCTCTTGAACGATTTCTCATTCTAGAGGCATGACTTATAATTTGGTTCATTGCTGGATAGACAAAACCACTAAACTGCATTTCAACAACAGGTCTTAATCCTGCTACAGACATTCCGATTGCGGTTCCTACAATTCCCGATTCTGCAAGTGGAGAGTCAAACACTCTTTCTTTGCCATATTTCTTTTGGAGATTCTCAGTTACTCTAAATACTCCACCCTCTACACCTACGTCTTGACCAAAAACAATTACATTCTTATCTTCATTTAATTTTATATCTAGTGCGTCATTAATGGCACCAACCAAATTCATTATCTTCATCGTTCTTATTTTTTACTTGTTTGAGAAACCTTTTCATTTTTCCATCTGTAGAACTCCATTAAGCTATGCTCTTGGTCCTTTAATTCCTGAGGCATTTCAGCATACATATACTTAAATATATCCTCTGGTTTATATTCAGGGAAATTCTCTGCCTCAATAAACTGTCTATCAACTTCTTTTTTGTATTGTTCTACAATTTTCTCTTCTTGATCATCTGACCACAAATCCTTATCCTTTAAATATTGACTCAAACGTCTTAGTGGGTCTTTCTTATCCCAAGCCTCTTCCTCTTCTTTTGTCCTATATTTTGTAGGATCGTCACTAGTTGTATGCGCTCCCTTTCTATAAGTTACTGCTTCAATTAGAATTGGTCCCTCTCCTCTTTCACATACTTTTTTAGCTTCTTCAAGAGCTCTTAACATTGCAAAATAATCATTCCCATCAACCTGAATACCTTTTACTCCATAGGCTATAGCCTTAATTGCTAAAGATTCAGAAGCTGTTTGAATTCTTGTTGGGGTTGAAATTCCATATTGATTGTTTTGAATAATAAAAATAACCGGAACCTTCCATACGCCAGCAAAATTAACTGCCTCATGAAAATCTCCTTCCGATGTTCCTCCATCTCCAACAAAGGCATAGACTAATTCGTTTTTCTTATTATACTTTATTTCATATCCAATTCCTGTGGCATGGAGTAACTGGGAAGCAATAGGAACACTTATTGGTAAAACCTTATTGGCATTCTTAAAAGCATTTCCCTCCTCATAACCCATAAATAGAAGAAACAATTCCTTTAGACTTACACCTTTAGCAAGCATTGCACCCATCTCTCTAAAAGCAGGTACAAGCCAATCCTTCTCTTCAATTATTGTTGCTGTTGCACCAGAAATTGCTTCCTGACCATAATTAGGGGGATAGGTATATATCCTACCTTGACGTTGGTAATTAACAATCTGAAGATCGGCAGTTCGTGCAAATAACATATCTTTATAAGCCTTCAAAGCTCTTTCATCGGATATATTTGGCATTAATTTACTATCGATAACCTTCCCTTGATTATCTATAACTTGAAACATTATTTTATTAATTGGGTTGTATTCATTAAACATATTAAATCGTATTTATTGGTTTATTATAAAACTGATTACAATATTAACTATATATATCAAAAATTTATTTCAAAGCTTTTATCAATGAACTTATTGAAAAAATTTATATCTAAGCGCATTCTCTGTCACTGTCGATGTTTAGAGAAGAAATATTAGGATGAGATTAGGTAAAGAATATAAGTATTATGACTTTTCTATATGCAAATATACATAAAAACACAAAAAATTGCAAACTTTTATTATAAATAGCATAATGGAATTAAGTATATTAACTATTAACACCTTAATATGAAAGAAGAAATTATTATTAAACTACTTAGAAATTGATAAAGAAGAATAAGGTGCCTACACTGATTATTATCCATAGGCTAATTCCTAAGATAAAAGATCTTAGTCCTGCAGTTCTTAAGTCTTGGAGTGAGAAAGAAGTTCCTATTAAAAATAACGCTAAGGTCATTCCTCTTTTTCCTAACCAATTTATATGATTATAGGTTTCATTATATTGAGGGAGGAAGTATGCAACCAAGATTGCTAATACGAAATAGAGGATAAACCATGGTATTGTTATCTTTGACAAATTTGTATCTTTTCTATTAATAAATACAACAAGAAAAGAAAGAGGGATTATCCATAATGTCCTAGTTAATTTTACGGTTGTTGCAATTTCTAATGATTCTGAACCGTATGCTGCAGCAGCTCCTACAACTGAGGATGTGTCGTGAATAGCGATTGCTGACCAATAGCCAAAGTTTTCTTGACTCATATCTAAGGAATGTCCTATTATTGGGAATATAAATAAGGCAACTGCATTCAGCACAAAGACTACCGTTAGGGCAAAGCTTATTTGATTATTTTTCGCATTGATTATAGGAGAAACTGCAGCAATTGCTGATCCTCCACAAATTGCAGTTCCTGATGAGATAAGCATTGTTGTATTTTTCTCAACCTTAAGAAGTTTTCCAATCAATAATCCAAAGAAAAAGACTAGAAAAACGGATGTAGCAGTTAGTAAAACTCCCGTTTGTGAAGTTTTTATTACCTTTTCAAGACTCATTCCAAATCCCATAAGCACAATTGACCATTGAAGAATTTTAGATGTGTATTTACTAATATCGTAGGGCTTTTTAATTTTAAATAGAGTAAGAAGTATTCCTAAGGCTAAAGCAATTGGAGCAGTGAAAAATGGCATTAGACATAAAAAAGGTATAATAAAATATAGTGCTGATAGTTTTTTCATCTTAGTAAATTCATTTTTATGGGTTGCAAAATTACAACTTTCCTAAGACTTCAGTCTAAATTTATATGATTTTCATCTTTATCTGATAAAGAAATATATATTTCAAATTATTACAATATAAAACCGTTGCAAGGTAAAAATCAGCATTAAAAACTAACAAACAAGTTGTTAAGTCATTTTTTGCTTATCTTTGCACTATAAATAAGATGGAACTCACAAGTTTTGCAGATCTTGCAGCAGATAAAGATAGGTATAGATTATACTTTACTTATATCAACTATGACTATAATATACGCAATATGATTTACTCAACCAA
>JALNVJ010000002.1 GCA_023227645.1 Bacteroidales bacterium
CCAATTTCATCTAAGGTCATTGGTGGGTAACCTTCTAATCCGAAGAACATTTTCAATATATCAGCTTCTTTGGGTGTTAGGGTTGAAATAGCCCTATTGATTTCCATTCTTAAGCTTTCATACATTAGTTCTGCCTCTGGAGTTGTGGTTTCTTCACTTCTCATAAAGTCATACATTGTGTTGTCTTCATCGCTTGCAAGTGGTGCATCCATTGATAGGTGCTTTCCACTATGGCGAAGACTTTCTCTTACTTCTTGATCGGTTAGGTCAAGCTCTAATGCAACTTCTTCAGGATTAGGAGTTCTTTCAAATTCTTGTTCAAGCTTAGCATAAGCCTTATTTATTTTGTTGAGCGATCCAATTTTATTTAGAGGAAGACGCACAATTCTACTTTGTTCTGCTAATGCTTGAAGAATTGATTGACGAATCCACCAAACTGCATACGAAATAAATTTAAACCCTCTGGTTTCATCAAAACGCTGTGCTGCCTTAATAAGCCCTAAATTACCTTCGTTAATAAGGTCAGGAAGGCTCATTCCTTGGTTTTGGTATTGTTTGGAAACAGAAACAACAAAACGGAGATTGGCTTTTGTAAGTTTTTCTAATGCTGATTGATCTCCTAATTTAATTTTTTGCGCCAACAAAACCTCTTCCTCAGGTGAAATCATCTCTAACCTACCTATCTCTTGTAGGTATTTGTCTAAGGATGTAATTTCACGATTAGTAAGCTGCTTCGTAATTTTTAACTGTCTCATTTATATATGTTTTATTATTATCTTCGTAATTTATCTATAATACGAATCTTAGTCTTGAGAGTTACAATAATAATTATTTTTCTCAATTTCTTTCCTAACTATCTCTGGCAATAGATAGAGATTCGATTTATTTTGTTTGATATTTTCCCTAATTTGGGTTGATGATATTCCAATTTCAGGAGAATTTATTCTAAAAATGTTTTTATTATCTGAAAATTTATTTGTTTTAATATTCTCTCTTGGATAAACAACTATTTCAAAGGAATTTAATATTTCTTTATAGTCTTTCCATTTCTCAAAACAATCTAAATTATCCTCACCAATAACCAATACAAATTCTTTTGTTTTAAATTTTGATTTTAAATAACTTAGAGTGTTTATAGTGTATGAAGGTTTTTCCATTCCAAACTCAATATCTGATACCTTAAAGCTTTTATTGTTCTTAATTGCAAGCCTAACCAAGTTGTATCTTTGCCTCTCTCCTAATAATTCATTTTTGCTTTTAAGAGGATTGTGTGGAGATACAACAAACCATATCTTATCAATATTAGTATTTTCAACAATATAGTTTGCAATTATCAGATGACCTAAGTGAATTGGGTTAAAACTCCCGAAAAAAAGTCCTATTCTTTCTTTGTTTTTCTGCATAAATTAAACTTCTAACTCTTATACGTATCAAACTCAAATTAGTTATCATTATTGCATATTAAAACAACTGAGATATAAAATTATATAATAAAATTACCAACTATTTGATTTAATTTCTTGAATCTTTGTTTTAGAAAACTATTATTTGAAACCATTTATTTAAAGAAAAAGAAGAAGCAACCAAATTATCTTGATTACTTCTTCAATATTTTTTTTAAAAAAGCTTTATCTATTCTGCTTTATATGCTATTGTTTCAATTTCAATTAATACTCCCATTGGAAGTTTTTCAACTGCATAAGCTGCTCTTGCAGGAAGCATTTCATTATAGTATTTTGCATAAACCTCATTCATTGGAGCAAAATCATCCATTGAATTTAGAAGACAAGTACTTTTCACAACATCCTTAAAATCATATCCAGCCTCACTTAGGATAGCTTTAATGTTTTCAAGAACTTGTTCTGTTTGTGCAACAATTCCTTCTGCCATTTTTCCAGTTTCACGATTCATTGGTAATTGTCCAGATATAAACAAAAATCCATTTGCGGTTTGAATTGCTTGGCTATAAGGTCCAATTGCTTTTGGAGCCTTTTCTGAATTTATTATTTTATTCATATAATACGTTTTATTTATTAATAATTATGCTCTTTGTTGATTGTTTACCTTCAGCAGAAATTGTTATTAGGTAGTTTCCACTTTCAAAAACGCTTAAATCAATTGTCTTATTATTAATTGATGCTGTTTCCTTTAAAATAATTTGACCTAAACTATTTACAATTCTAATATAAACTGGATTAGTATATGAAGATGTTATTGTGATATTCCCTTTAGTTGGATTAGGATAAATCTTCATATCTATATTGAAGTCTATATCTGTAAGACCTAAAACTTCCTTAACAAAGATTTGCTTTTCTAAAGAATATACCTCAGGACAAATGTCATTTTGCACTTTCACTCGGTAAGTATATAATCCATTTGTATCAATAACTTGAGAAAGATAATATGTAGTACTATTAATTATTGTCCATTGGCCATCATCTTTCTTTCTTTCCCAATTCTTAATTGAACCAACATATCCTGTTAGACGAATAATACCTGTTGAAGTTTCTGCATTAATGGTATCGTTAGGAGAAGTAATAACCCCACCCCATGAGTTCTTAATATTCATCAAAACTATATTTGATGTGTCTATAATACTGTTGGAAAATACAAGCCTACGATAAAATGTGCTATCAGTTAGATTTTCTGGTTGATAGTTTATTTGATTATTTGTTTGAACTGCATCTATCCAATCTCCTGTACGAGTCTTTTGTTCCCATTTATAAATAAAGTTTCCATATCCTCCTGTTGGAGTTATTCCAATAAGTAGTTGAGGAGTTCCTTGACCACAAAACGACTGATTATCGGAAACCATATTGTTTTGTATTTCAGGGAATGTTGTGGAGAATTCTCTTTTTGATCCGTATTTTATTCCAATAGAAGTTAATAGATATGCCCTATAATAATAAGTTGTTTGTTCTGTTAGATTTTGAAGAACAAAAGAATATGCGCCTATTGTTGAGGTATCAGTTAGAGCAATTACGCTATCTTGAATTGTTGGAAGATTTAATGGGTCAGTTGAGTAAACAAAACCTTTTTCAATCATATCTCCATCTCCAAGAGTTAGGATTGAGCCCTTTAATTCAGCGCTATTATTACCAACTGAAGAAGGGTTTGAGGTCATAAGCGATCCTAAACCATCAGTTGTAGTGAAAGAAAGAGTTTGATTTGCCAAAACAACACCCTCTGCATTTGATGCAAAAGCCTTAAAGTAGATTGGGGTGCTTGATGGTAGGTTTATTAGATTGGTAGTTATTAAAGAGTCGGTTGAATTAGAAAGCACTTTATTTCCAGATAATAAATTAACGCTGTCTGGATTAGTATGCCAATACATTCCTTTTTCAATAATTGATCCATTCCCCATATAAACCATTGCTCCATTAACTGTGGCAGACATACTATTTATTGTTGAATATTCAACGGGTTGAGTTATTACCTGAGGAAGACTTGAAAGGAGATTAAAACTAATTGTTGAATCATTAATATATTGTATATGTGTTATTGGCATATTAGCTAATGTTCCATTTTTTAGAGTAGATTGAGGATAGGATGCGTTGGTGAAATAATCCTTACCACTAACCCCTGCAAAAGGAGCTAAAGCAGTTGAATTTTGAGAAGGGTTGCCTGATGAAACCTCAATATAGAATCCTCTATCGGTTGGATCAATATTAATATCATTAGTGTAGAAAGCGCTTGTTCCTTCCAAGAGTCGATTGTCAGCATGGTATATTATCAAACCACTTCCTGGCAAATAAGTGTCCCATTTTTTTTGTTTTCTATGTTCTAGCAAGAAATATTCATTATTACTAATATTTATTTGATAAGAAACAAATGAATCGGCAGTTGCAGGAATTATTCCTGTTGTTGATGAGGAAATAACAATTGGATTTCCCCAGCCTAATAATTTTCTTTCCCAAGCATTTAAGTAGGGAGGTGTCATGCTGTTATTATTATAAGCTCCTGCATCCATTAATGACCAAACATCAGTGGTGTAAGCGGTTCCTTGTGTTCCTTCATAATCTGTATCGTAAAGATCCATAAGTCCTAATGAGTGACCCATTTCATGACACATAACTCCAATTCCATCCATTTGAGTGGTTGATTTCTTTTCTGAAGAACATGAATAGGTTGAAAACCTAACATTATCTTTCATTATACTACTTGAAACCATGGATTTATGAGGCCATATTTCATCAGTATTTCCAGTAGAAGCTTGTGATCTTCCTGCATAAACAAAATGCACATTTGATACTTTTGATTCTCCGTTCTTATAATTATTAAAGTCAATATTAGCATCTATTGCAGATAATGCACCGGACACAAAAGAGCCCATTTGACTATTTGCATAATAGGATGATGTTTGAGGAAGGGTGATTGGTCCGACAACATCGATATCCATAACCAATGCTCCATTAGAATTATCATAATAGTAATCACGAACACTTCCTGATGCTCCATTTACATTATAGTTAGCTTGATTACAAAGACTATCAAAATCACTTTGAGCAAATGTAAATTGCTTATCCGAAAACTGAACAAGCACAACTAATAGACGAGCTGTTCCATTTGTTACTGCTTTATTTTGAATATCTCCTGTTTCAAATAATGCTTTTTTCTCTTTAATTTGTTTTCCACTAAAACGAAGATCATATGGAAGAGTTGATAAAAATGTTTTTTCCTCTTTCGATCTTTCCTCTAAGTTTGATGCAATATATTTTGAAGGAATTAAGTCCCCTTCTTCGTTCAACTGTCCATAAACAAGAACACCTTCATTATTTCTAACTAAAGTATATCTATCAATGGTTGATGCCCAATTAACTTTCTCATCTCCCTTAAGGGTAAATGTAAGTGACTTCCCATTAGATTGCTTAATGGTTATGGGTTTAGTATTTGCAGGTATAGCTAAAAGATTGATGCTAAAGGCTAAGAGTAGCATCATAATTGTGAATTGTTTTATTGAGTTTCTTTTCATTGGTTATATTATAATAAAAATAATTGAATAAGGGCACAAAAATAATAAAAATAAACGGAAAAATATAACTTTCTCCTTTATTTAGTCATTATTAAGACAAATAAAAAATCTATTTCTTACAGAAAACAATTAAAAAAAAAGAATACTTTTCAACTAACTCTTAACTTAATTTGAAAATATCAGGTCTTATTTATTGTTAACAAGCTTTTTAGTGTATATTACGTTAATCATCATATTATGATATTATAAATTTTGCCTTAATGAAACTAACTCTTCGTTTTAATTTTCTGAATCACTGTTTCATTTTCGTGAATCACCGTTTTAATTTCGTGTAACGAAGATCTATTTTTTCACGATCGAAAACTGTCCTTTTATGATTTTGTTATACACTAAATAGTTTTAAAATGCATATGCTTTCTTCCCAATTTATTCATCGTTAAGACAAAAACAAAATCTATTTCTTACAAAAAACAATAAAAAAAAGAGCCTACATTTCTGCAGGCTCTTAATTGAATTTGAAATATCAAGTCTTATTTGTTGATAACAAGCTTTTTAGTTTCTTTAATTCCATTAGCATTGATTGTGTAGAAGTAAGTGCCATTGTTGATGTTAGCAGTGTTTAAAGCAACTCTGTTAACTGAATTAGCAGCTTTTGAACCTTCGTTAAATCTTACAATTTCTCTTCCCATAATATCAGATACTGTAATCACAACATTTGAATTAGAAGTTAGAGTATATTCTATTGTAGTTTCATTTTGAGCTGGATTAGGATAAGCATTCAAATTGAAAGATGGAATAATGTTAGTAGCTCCATTGATTGAAAGTGGATTTTGAGAAACCATTAAACGAATCATTGGTTGATTGTATTCAGAAAACCAATCACCGAAAGGATATCCCCAAGCATAACCTTCTGTTTCTTGTCCTGGAGTCATAACAAGGTTTTGATACCAGTCAAAAGTTTTAAATGTAGGTAAGTAATCTTTGTCATCTCTTGCAACTAAGAATCTACCATCATCTAATAATTTATAACAAGCAAAATACCATTGGTCTGGTTCAATAACAACGTTTTCTTGTTCAAATGGCAAGTAAACTGAATTGTAAGTTGAAGTCCATTCTGTAGCATCTGGGTTTGTGAAAACACCATTATTTAAATTATCAGCAGAAATAGTGGTAACTGTAGAAAGAACTGGAGTTGTTCCGTTAAGTAAATATGGTTGAATATATCCATCAGGAGAATCTGCATTAAAGTCCATGTATTTTAAAGAAACTTGTATTGCAAGTCCAGCATCACATGAATCAGCTGCAGGAACAACTTCAACGCCCTTAGCATAATATGTATCTCCACTAAGGTTAGCAGGAGTTACAAAACGGTTACAAACTTCATAACCAGCAACTGCTGATCCTGGTGCGTTTTCAGATATATATCCATTTTCAAAACCATAAGCCCAAGATCTTCCTTCAATTAATACATCTACGTCAGAAGCCCAACGAGCTGTACCAACTCTATCTGTAGTTTCTGGCATTGTAGAAACTCTATAATATAAAGAGTCTTCCATTGGAAGTAAACTATATTCAGTTCCTGAAGCAGATTGAAGATATTTTACACCCGCAGAAATACCATATAAACCTGAAACTGCATTGTATTGAGGAGTTGAACTAGCTTCTATTTCAACATGTCTTCTCCTATCTATAGCAGTTACTGCACCTGTAGTAGTGTTAAAAGTTGTATCAGCTCTAACAATTGTTGTTAAATTTGAAGGAACTTCTGTAACGTTAACGAAATCAAGGAAACTTCCAAATACATTAGGGAAAACGTAATCAGTTGCATTATGGAATTTTTCTTCAACAGAAGCATTATATAATGTGTTTCCACCAGTATTTTCAACTGTAGCAGTAAACGTAACAGTGTCCATTTGCATCGCAGCAGGAATTATACCATAAGCAGCATAGCGGTGATTTGAAGAAACTAGGTTAATCCTGTATTCAGGTCCATCATAAACTCTAACTTCGTCAAACATCCAACGGTATCCTGAAGGTTGATCGGTATAACTTAGAAGATTACATTTGTAACGTAAACGAATATAAAGAGCAGTCTGATCAACTGTACTAGCAACTGGAAGAGTTACTATTTTTTGTCCACGTGTCATTTCGTTAGATCCAAGTTCAAGACCTTTAACATTAAATTCTATTGAATCGTAAGTTGCAAAGTTAGCATCTGTACTATAATCAATAAAATAACGGTCTTGGTTGAAACGCATTGTATATTGATTGAAAACAACATCAACTGTATTGAATCCTGTTGTTGCAATAGGTTCAGTTATTCTAATGGCAGTGTTAAATGCTTTTGTGTTTGTTCCTTCTGCATAAAAAACATCATAAGGAGAAACTAAAGCAAAACCATCACCAATAAGGTATCCTGAAGGTTCATAATTACCAGCATAATTTGCTACATAATAAAAACCATTAGTAGCTATTCCAAAGAATGAATAGAACCTAGGAAATGTTGATGAAAGTGATGTTGCTGAAGCTGCAGATGTATCAAAACGGTGGAACATACCAGGACCTGTTCCAGCAGTATGTCCTGTTAGGTTTTCCATAACGTATTGAGAAGCATCATCAAAGCTAACGGTAATTACTGGATTGCCATAAACGAAATCCTTAGTACCGTTATTAATTTGTTGTTTAAACGGCTTAGCTACTGATTCTTTAACTACAGCTTTGTCTTTTGTAGTCATTGCATCAGTTGAAATAAACCTTTGTGCATTTGCACTTGTAGCACCTATTATTAGGGCTGCAATAAGTAGGAATGTTTTTTTCATGATTAATTCTGTTTTTGTTAAAACTATTTGTTTATATTTATGTTCTAAGTTGCAAATATACTACAGAATTTTATAAAAACAAATATTTAATCTCTTTTTTCGTATAGAATATCAAATAATTATTAATTTTGTGTGTAAATAAGATAAGATATATGAAAATTCACTTTATTGCAATTGGAGGTAGTGCTATGCATAATTTAGCAATAGCACTTTATAAGAAAGGTCATCAAGTTACTGGTTCTGATGATGAAATATTTGATCCAGCTAAATCAAGATTAGAAAAATATGGAATATTGCCTAAGAATATTGGGTGGGATATTAATAATATTTCAGAGGAGATAGATGCCGTTATACTTGGTATGCATGCAAAAAACGATAATCCTGAACTTATTAAAGCAGAAAAATTGGGGATTAAGATATATTCTTATCCTGAGTTTTTATACGAAATGTCTAAAGAGAAAATAAGAATTGTTATTGGAGGAAGCCACGGGAAAACATCTATAACTGCTATGATCCTACACGTTCTTAATAAATTGAATATTGACACTGACTATATGGTTGGGGCACAGCTTGAAGGATTTGAAGTTATGGTTAAATTAACAGACAAAGCTAAGTATATGGTTATTGAAGGTGATGAATATTTAACCTCTCCTATTGATCTCAGACCAAAATTTCATCTCTACCAACCTAATATTGCATTAATAAGCGGAATTGCTTGGGATCATATAAATGTTTTCCCTACATTTGATATATATGTTGAACAGTTCCGTATCTTTTGCCAAAAGATAAGAGAAAATGGTTCATTAATTTATTGTCAAGAAGATAGCATTGTTAAGGATATTTCAGAAAAATCAAGACAAGATATTGAAAAGCTACCTTATGGCATAATTCCTCACATAATTGAAAACGGCAAGACTTTCGTTATTTGGGATAAGAAAGAATATCCTATTGAAATTTTTGGCAAACATAATTTGATGAACCTCTACGGAGCAATGCTTGTATGTGAAAGAATTGGGGTTAGTAATGAAGACTTTCTGAGAGAAATTGGAAGTTTTACAGGAGCCTCTAAGAGATTGGAGCTTGTTAAGAAAAACGATAATGTTGAAATATACAAAGACTTTGCACACTCTCCTTCAAAACTTAAAGCCACTATTACAGCCCTAAAAGAACAATTTCCTAAAAGAAAACTAATTGCAATAATGGAGCTCCATACTTTTAGCAGTCTAAATGCAGAGTTTCTTTTGCAATATAAAGGATCTATGGATATGGCAGATGAAGCAATAGTTTATTTTAATCCACATACAATTGCTCATAAAGGATTGTCTGAAATAACAATACAACAGGTATTTGAAGCTTTTGGAAGAGATGATATTAAAGTATTTACTCAATCTGCAGATGTTGTTGTGTCAATCAAAAACTATAAATGGGAGAATACAAATCTTTTAATGATGAGTTCAGGAAATTTTGATGGAATAGTTTTTGAAGAACTTGCTGATGAATTAATCTAATTTTGCTTTCTTCTTTTTATTTCTCTGTAGCTTTGCTCGCTTTTTCAATTGATTGTTTCTCGTGAATTTTCTTCAATCTCTGCCTTCTAATAACTCTTTTTGTCCAAATTGGGAGAACAATTAGTCCCAAAACTATATAAGGATAATATGTGTAGAGCCTCCAAAGGACAGATAGAGTGGAACCCAGTCCTAACGGAATAAAGTCATTGAAGAAAATTGGGAAGGCAAACTCGGCAACCCCGCTACTTCCTGGAGTTGGACTAATGCAAAGAATAATCCACATAACTAATTGACGTGCAAAAATCAATAACTGATCACCATAGGAAGAGAAAGCTAAAACAATAAAGTTTACCACCAAAAATCTTGATATCCAAGAAGAAATAGTTATTAGATATGCCTTTATCCAAAACCAAAAACTCTTGCCTTTAAATTCAATTGAGGAAGTGATTACATCATCCCCTATCTTTTGAAGATCTGATTTCCTCTTAATAAACATCTTTCTATTTGATAGATAATAGAGAAATCTTCTAAAAGAATTTGGATAGATGAAAATGGCCATAAGAATTATTAATGTAAGTAGGCACATAAAACCATACCCAATAAAGAAAACTGTTACAACTCCAAATTCAAATCCAAAAAACACAAAATCAAAATCGTGTATAAAAGCAACATTTACACCAACAAAGAGGATAACTATTGGTGCAATAATAATATAAAAAAGCTCATCCAAAAGAGCAGTTATCAAAACAATTGAAGTTGAACGGGCAATCCCTATTCCTTCCAAAGAAACAATAAAGAAAGCAACTGCTGAGCCTCCAACAATTGAAGGAGTAATTGCCGATCCAAATTCCCAAATCATAATAATTTGGAATGACTGTTTCCAAGAAAGCTGCTTATCGGATAAATGTCTGAGTCTATACATATACATTAAATCTCTCATTATTGCAAAAAACATAGCAATAAGAAGAAAAAAGGTAGACGCCCAAGTCCAGTTTTTGATAATTAGTTTTAAGATATCTTTTTGATAATCTACAGAGATATTTCCAATGTTTTCTTCTCCTGCTAAATGAAGTTCGGAAATATCTTTTGCCTTATCATTATTTGCATCTATCCAATAGTAATCACCTTTCCCTACATCTACCTCGGAGATAATTGGTTCAGAAAAATCTTTAGCAATTAAAAAAACAGCAACCCCTATTCCAATAATTATTGGTAGAATAACTCTATTGAAAGAGAAAAGTTTTAAGGGATGGGCCATTTATTTATTATTACAAATTATCAGTTACACCAAGTATGTTATACGGTACAGATACGTTATTCTGGTATAAATACTGGTAGATTTTTTCATTAATTACAGCATTAACAGGCCAATAGTCGTTTTGTAGGGTCCAAAACCTTGCATCCAAAGTAACAGAAAACTCAGTGATATTTGTAAGTACGGCAGGTTGTGGATCTTTTAATATCCTATCATCTTGTTTCAAAATCTCTAAAATATCCAGAGCAATCTTAGTTGTTTCTGTTCCATGAGCTAATTTGATATTAACATCCAATCTCCTTGTTTCCATTAAAGAATAATTAGTAATTGTTCCTGTAGAAAGGGGTCCATTAGGTATAGATATTGTTTTATTGTCTGGTGTAATTAAAACAGTTGTAAAAATTTGAATTGACTTCACTGTTCCTTCAATACCTTGAGCTGAAATATAATCACCAACCTTAAAGGTTTTAAGAACCAAGAGCACAACTCCTCCTGCTACATTTGAAAGAGTGCCTGAAAAAGCCATACCAATTGCCAAACCCATAGCTCCTAAAAGAGCGATAAATGAAGTCATCTGAATTCCAACAATACCAATAACAGTGATGATAATAAGAATCTTTAAGACTATCGAAGTAACTTGAGTTATAAAAGGTATTAATGAAATTTCAACATTTCTTTTAACCAATATTTTATAAAGCCTTCTTGAAAGGAAATTAGTTAATTTGAAACCCAACCAAAGGAGAAGTATTGCTACAATGATTTTTGGACCATAATCCAAAAGAAGATTAAGTCCTTTTTGTTGGAGCTGATTAATCATATTTAAACTTTGCTGAACCGTTTGAGTTGTTGATTCAAGTGCGGTTGTTGTAACACTTTCTACATTTGTTGCAACCTTTTCAAGTTTTTCTGCCGTTTGTGTAATTGTATCTGTTTGTAACATTAGTTAATATAATTATTGGTTAATATAAAAAATTATTATAAGGATAACGGATTGCATGTAATCTTTTTATATTATCGTACATTTCATTCTTAAACTCTTCAATATTAAGTTTTTCTTTAGCGGAAATAAAAAATGAAGGAGTATCTCCATTTCCCATCCATGAAGCTTGCAAATCTTCCAAGCTCCAATTCTCCCTCAAAACAGGAGTTAAATCATCTTCGTCCTTTTTAATGTAAGTGTATGCATCCATTTTATTAAAAACCATAATTGTTGGCTTATCGTTAACTTTAATTTCAGTTAGGGTTTGCCTAACAACATCAATCTGTTCTTCAAAACCTGGATGAGAAACATCCACAACATGTATTAAAACATCAGCCTCACGAACCTCATCTAAAGTAGATTTAAAACTTTCTATCAAACCATGAGGTAATTTTCTTATAAACCCAACCGTATCGGTTAAAAGAAAAGGTAGGTTTTCAATCACAACCTTTCTAACAGTTGTATCCAAAGTTGCAAACAGTTTATTTTCAGCAAAGACCTCGCTTTTTGCAAGTAGATTCATAAGGGTTGATTTACCAACATTGGTGTAGCCAACTAAAGCAACCCTAATAAGACTTTCCCTATTCTTTCTTTGAACAATTTTTTGCTTATCTATTTCCTTTAACCTTTCTTTTAATACAGATATTTTATCTAATACAATTCGTCTATCGGTTTCTATTTGTGTTTCACCAGGTCCTCTCATATTAAGAGCCCCACCTCCTCTTTGTCGGTCTAAATGTGTCCACATTCTTGTTAGTCGAGGAAGAAGATATTGGTATTGAGCTAATTCAACCTGTGTTTTAGCATGAGATGTTCTAGCTCTTTGAGCAAATATATTTAAAATAAGACCCGTCCTATCCATAACTTTGCGGTCTAGTTCTTTTTCAATATTTCTCATCTGTGAGGGTGATAATTCGTCATCAAAAATAACAAATTCTATATCCTCAGCACAAAGATATTCCTTAATCTCTTCTAATTTACCTTTTCCGACAAATGTTCTTGGATCCCTATATTGAAGCCTTTGAATAAAACTTTTAACTGCCAACCCTCCTGATGTTTCAATCAAAAAAGCAAGTTCATCTAAGTATTCTTTAGTCTTTTCAAAAGGGCAGTCGGGTGTTGCGACTCCGACCATAACACATCTATCAGAATTTATACTTGTTGTATCTATCATTATTTATTTTTGAGCCTCCATATATTGTTCCAATAGTTTTTGAACGTATTTTCCAAACACGTCAAATTCTATATTAACATTTGTTCCTTCTTTAAAATTGTGGAAATTTGTTTGTTCTTGGGTAAAAGGTATTATTGAAACAGAGAACATCCCTTTTTCAGAGTGAACAACTGTTAAACTAACTCCATTAACGGTTATTGAACCTTTTGGTACTGTAAAACTACTTTTTGAGTTGTCATATTCAAAAAAATATCTCCAAGAACCATTTTCATCAATAACTTTAACGCAGGTAGCAATCTGATCAACATGTCCTTGAACAATATGTCCATCAAATCTTCCATCCATCTTCATAGATCGTTCTACATTAACCTCTGTACCAATTTCCCAAGTACAAAGATTAGTATTGTCCATAGTTTCTTTCATTGCTGTGACAATGTATTGATTTTTATCATAATCTAACTTAACAACCGTCAAACAACATCCATCATGAGCCATAGATTGATCTATTTTAAGCTCTTTTGCAATATCAACTTCTAATGTAAAATGATAATTAGTATTCTCTTTCTCAATAGCAACAACCTTAGCTATTTTTTCAATTATTCCTGTGAACATATATTTATTATTAATTTTCTTTATGGTATTTTCTATTCTTTATTACAGATTTTCTTTATGGTAAAGATATATCTTTTCGTATAAATGGATTCTGTCTTTTCCCTTAACATTATGTTCGTGGTCTGGATACAAGAAGAAGTCAACTTGCTTTCCTTTTTTCACACATTGGCGAAGAAACTCAATGGAGTGCTGAGGAACAACTGTTGCATCTTGATAACCTTCAATTAATAGCAATTTACCTTCCAAATTATCGATATAATTTAATAGGCTTGCATTCTTATATCCTTCTTGATTATTTTCTGGTGTTCCCATATATCTTTCGCCATACATAGCCTCATACCATTTCCAATCAATTACAGGACCACCTGCAGTTGCAACTCTAAATACTCCAGGGTTTTTAAGTTTAAGAGATATAGTCATAAAACCTCCATAGCTCCAACCATCAACACCTATCCTATCTCCATCAACATAAGGAAGAGATTTTAGATAGCTTACTCCTACCATTTGATCTTCAACTTCAATAGAACCACAATTATGCCAAATTGAAGATTCAAATTCATAACCTCTATTTGCTGAGCCTCTATTGTCTAATGTCCAAACAATATAACCTTGTTGAGCAAGGAACATAAAGAAATTATTAGCTCCTCCCAAATAACTGTCAGTTATAAGTTGAGCATGAGGACCTCCATAAACATATACTATTACTGGGTATTTCTTATTTTTATCAAAATTCTTAGGCTTAATCATTCTATAATATAAATCTATTCCATCCTTAGATTTAAGAGTTGAAATTTCTATTGTAGGAGCATCAATATCCTTTAAAGGGTTTTCACTATTATGTAAAACTCTAATAGATTTTCCTTTCTTATCTATAATTTGTGTTTTCCCCACAACTTCATTATAGTTGGAATATGTGTCAATAAACATTGTTCCTTTTGCATTAAAAGCTACATTATGATTTCCATGATCGGGAGAATATCTTGTGATATTACCTGTTTTTAGATTAACTCCATAGAAGTTATTTTCTAATGGAGAGTCTTTGGTTGCATAAAAGAAAACCTCATCTGATTTTTGAGTAAAGCCTTCAATTGACTTAACCATCCAATTACCCGAGGTTACTTGTTTGATTAGTTTTCCACTTGTGTCGAACAAGTAAATGTGATTAAACCCATCTCTTTGACTTAAGAAAAGAAACTGATTTGGTGAGTTTGGAATAAATAACATTGGAGCTTGTGGCTCAACATATTTTACTGATTTCTCTTCAAACAAAACTCCTTTTTGTTCACCAGTTACTGAATTATAGCTCTCAACAACAAAATGATTCTGAAGCCTATTTAATTTTATAATATAAATAGTTTTTGAATCGGGAGAAAAACTTATATTAGTTAAATACATTTCTCTCTCTTCTAAACTTTCATTTTTTCTTGTTTTAAGATAAATAACATTTTGAGAGACCACATCGTAAACTCCAACCAAAACTTCATGAGATTTCATTCCTGCCATTGGATATTTTACAGGAGTATATTTTGCAATTCTTTCCTCTGTGTTTACAAGAGGATAGTCTGTAACCATTGATTGATCCATTTTATAGAAAGCGAGTTTTTCTCCATCATTACTCCAAAACAAACCCTTTTCGATTCCAAATTCATTTCTATGAACAGCCTCTCCATAAACTACATCCTTAGATCCGTCTTTTGTAATTTGCCTGTTCTCAAAATTAACTTGAACAAAAATGTTATCGTTTTTCTTAAATGCTATTCTTGGTTTCTTATAGAATATTTCTATATTTGATGCTTCCTTATCAATATTTGCAAGAATATTTGATGTTTTAGTTTTGAGATCATAAAGACATAAATCACTATTAGTGGATATATAAGTAAATTTATTATCACTAATATATTTTATCCCAAAAAGAGATTTTGGGGTATTTTCTTTAATGTCCTCTATTTTTAGTACCTCCTTTGGTTCTTCTTTTTTACTTCCTAACCATAATGACTTCCCATCCTTTGTGAAAGTAAAATAATCGGTATTATCAATAAACTTGGCATCATATATATTAGTTGGGTAATATTTTCTGTTTTGGACATCTTCCAATTTCAATAACCTATCTTGACCTACAACTACGTTTGAAATACTAAATAGTATTATGGTTATTAGTATATTAATTCTTAATTTCATAGTTATTTCTTTAGTGCTTATTATCTTCTTAATTACTATTTCGTTTTATTATATTTCTTCCAATTTCTAAACCTCAAATTCCAAACCCCAAAGAATGCTTCCTTGAATATCTTCATACTCATTTTTGATTGTCCAAGTACTCTATCTGCAAAGATAATCGGGACTTCGTTTAATTTAAATCCAAGTTTATATGCAGTATATTTCATTTCTATTTGGAAGGCGTATCCTACAAATTTGACTTTATCAAAGTTTATAGCCTTAAGCAATGATCTTCTATAGCAAACAAAGCCTGCAGTTGCATCACCTATCTTCATTCCTGTTATTAACCTAACATAAGAGGAGGCATAATAAGACATAATAACTCTTCCTATTGGCCAATTCACAACAGATATTTTCCCACCCACATATCTTGATCCAATTGAAAGGTCGGCACCATTAGCACAAGAATTATATAAATTAATTAAATCATCTGGATTATGAGAAAAATCAGCATCCATTTCAAAAACATAATTATATTCTTTATTAATAGCCCATTTGAATCCGTGAATATAAGCTGTTCCAAGCCCAAGCTTCCCTTTTCTTTCTTCAATATTCAGTCTTTGAGGAAAGTCATTCATTAAATTCTTAACAATATTGGCAGTCCCATCTGGGGAACCATCATCAATAATTAGAATATCAAACTCCTTTTCTAAGGAAAGTACCTTTTTTATAATATTCTCTATATTCTCTTTCTCGTTGTAAGTAGGAATAATTACTATACTATCAGACATCTGTTGTATATTTTAATGTTTAGTTTGCAAATTTAAATATTTTATCCTTAAAATCCAAAGTATTCAACTATTTAGGCAAAACATATTCTATGTCTTTTGGTTTTGGCCTAGGAACATAAGGCAATAGACTTCCCTCAGAAGGCTTTCGCATTGGGTTTTGAAGTATAACTCCTTTACTATCTAACATAACAAAGGTTGGAAAAACAATAATATTATATTTCTTAAGTAAATCCCATTTACCTTCAAAATGAACAAAATCCCATTTATATTTAACTCCAACATTTGAATTAACTAAGAAATTATAAAGAGCATCCAAGCTTTTATCACATGCTATTGTTAGGAAATTGAAATTCTCACTAAGAGTATCCACAAGACTATACATCATATTTAGCTCTCTCAAACAAGCCGGTTCACTAACTTTTACAAAGGAAATAATTAAGGGCTTTTCTTTATACTTATCTAAGGTGATATAGTTATTGTATATATCTTTTAATGTAAAATCCGTTGCCTTTACACCATAAGTCGATTGTTGAAAAAATGTATCTAAGAGGTTCTTCGCAATAAGAATATGTTGGGAAAATTTAGATTGATAAACAAAATTCTCAAGCATATTAACAATATTTGATCTATTATAAAGCTGAGAAAAGAAAGCTTCCTTCATCCCTCTCAGGAATACTAATTCTCTAAAGACTTCATTCCTAAGCAAACTATCCCTCCCCAAAGAGTCTATTAATGAAAAATAATCATTTGTTTCAAGCCATCTTTCTAATGTTCTCTTATCAAATATCTTATTCCCTTTTGTGAAATAATCACCATAAACCATTTCAAAACAATCCATATAAGCTAAGTTTTCATAAAGAATTGGTTTGTTAAAGAAAAGCTCTGTTTTTAGTTTGATTTCATTATTAACTTTTGAAGAATATTCAATCATTCCAATAGAATACTTTAGATATTCTTTAATATAATCGGAATCGGAGGAATCAACTATAGAGCTAACCATATTTATCAACTTCTCTACTTTTTTCTTATCCCTATAAAATAAAATATCCCTATCATTATTTACCATATATTCCTCAATTACACTATCAATAACAAAAACCTTTTCATTTAGAGAGTTGTCAATTGAACTATCAATGATTATTGGCAAAGGAAATTTATAGAAAAGAGTATTAACCTTATCAGATATATTGAAGTTGAAAGGAAGTATTCTTAATTTGTAGGTAGAACCCATTTTAGCAATAAAATTATAATCGAAAGACTCAATCCTTATCTTAATTAATGAAGTATTGGAAATGCTTATGGCAAAATTAAAAGCAGAATCCTCATCTCCAACCCTAAAAACAGCCTCCTCTTTCTCTAGTTTTGAGAGATTGTCCGAAATAGAAATTAGCCTAATTGTTTTCCCTCCAATCCCTTGTCCAACTCCATCAATCCTTAAATTTTGAGCATTAAGTCCAAACGGAAGAAGAAAAACAAAGATAAATAAGATAGTATTTCTAATAATAGCACCTTCTGTCATAAATTTAATATGTAAAAATTTGTATTTCATTGCTAAAAAATAAAACATTATGCATTTAAAACATAAAACCAACTGAAAAATTATATAGATTTAAGATTTATTTACAAAGACTGGGAGAAAAGAAAAAAAAGAAATACTTTATTTCTTAAAAACATAGTCCTTTATCTTTTCTTCACCCCAAATCTTTTTTAATATTTCAACACTCTCTTCTACACTCAAACTATTTCTCATCTCCAAATTTCTTTGAATAAAAACACAGTCGCTCAACTTTGCCTCATCGCAAGCTATATCTTCTGCTAAAGCATGACAAGAAGGAGCTCCACAAACATTACAATCGGTCTGAGGAAGTTTGGCCTCAATTTCTTTTATTCTAGTTAGCTTTTGAAATGCAACACTAATATCATCATCCAAAACCATCATACTCCTAGGCAAAATTTTGGCTACAGAAGCATTTTCTATCAAAAAATCCTCCTCAGAATAGATTGCTTTCTTTCTTGATGTTTCTCCATTCCTTTCCCTTTCAGCTAATTTTCGAGCTCTTTGAGTCATTCTATCATTAATCATAAACCTATTTCCACAAGTTAAGATTCCACCTGCACAACTCTCATCACAAGCCCTTAGCTCGAGAAAATCTAAATCCTCAATCTCATCGTTCTCCACCTTTTCTAAAAAATCCATAACATTATGTATTTCGTCAATGGCAAAGCTTTTTCTACAATCAGTAAGTCTTTTCTCTCCATTTGTTAGAGCAAAAAGGATAGAATCAGAAGGTGCATCATTAGCAGAAACAGACTTATCATATTCCTTATGCTGCTTAATTTGCTTATATACCATATTATACATGGTATCCATATTCAAGACTCCATCAACTGTGGATTTATCTTCCCCAACAGGACTCTTAGTTGCAGCAATCTTGGCTGCACAAGGAGTAATGTAAAATATACCGATCTCTTTTGGGTCGGCACCCTCATCAATTAATTTCTTACGAATATATATTGAAGTGAAATCGACAGGTGCTTTAATTGAAATTAGATTATCAACCAAAGAAGGAAACTTAACCTGAATAAGACGAACAACGGCAGGACAAAATGTGGAAATAAGAGGTTTCTTATCTTGGTGTTCACTAATATATTTATTAGTAAGCTTAGTATGAGTCATTGCTGAAGACTCTACCTCTATCACGTGAGTAAAACCAATCTCTTTTATAACAGAATAGACCTGAGAAGCTCTAATATCCTCTGAAAATTGGCCAAGGAATACTGAAGGCATCAAAACAACTCTATACTTAAAATTGTAAATATTGTCAAAGTCATCTTGAGCAACATAAACAGCTCCACTTGGGCAAACCTTATAACACTCTCCACAATCCACACATTTATTTCCGTAAATAGTAGCCTTGCCGTTCCTTACCCTAATAGCTTCTGTTGGACAATTTCTCATACAAAGAGAGCAACCATAACAAATTTTATGGTCAATCTTTAAAGCATGATAAAAAAAGTTTTCAGTCATGATAACCTAGTATTAAATATTATTAAAGAAAATTGACGACCATCTTTATCTCTGTTCCAACACCCACTTCGGTCTTAATTTCCAATTCATCAACATTGTTTTTAATATTGGGCAAACCCATACCAGCTCCAAAACCCATTTCCCTAACCTTTGCAGAGGCAGTAGAAAAACCTACTGTCATTGCCTTATCTAAATCGGGAATACCAGGACCCACGTCTTTAATTGTAACAGCAATCTTTTCTTGATCCAAATCCACAAAAATAGTACCTCCATAAGCATGAGCAATAGCATTTACCTCTGCCTCATAAACAGCCACAACAATCTTCTTTATTTTTTGATTATCAATATTTAACTGTTTCAAAGTCTTTTTTATCTCACTTGAAGCCTTACCTGCATTAGAAAAGTCTCCCTCAACAACTACAAATTCATTATGCATATACAATTATAATATTAATAGACAGGACAAAGGCCGTTTTCATACAAAATACCCACAGTCCTGAAAAGCGAATAGCTACATTGAAGAACAATCATATCATTCTCCAAAGCCAATTCTATCATTTCTTCACTCGCCTGCTTATTTCTCACAAATAGCAAACATCTTATATTAGCCATTTCGGCAGTTCTAATAGTTTGGATATTACACAAACCCGTAATAAGTACAACCTCTTCCTCATCCAAAGTAAGGACATCACTCATAAGGTCAGAAGCAAACCCATATTTTATTTGAATATCTAAATCTAAATTTGAATTAGAAACCAAAATCTGAGCATCTAGAATCTTAGCAATCTCACTAATTTTCATACAATAAATAATAATAATTTAGAAAATAAAGCACAAAGATAAGATAAATTAGTTAAAATCAAAAAGCAGAAAGCAAAAACTTACAATAATGCGAGCAAAAGAAAACACATATTTTACATAGAAGACTTGATTATTGTCAAAATATTTCGTATATTTACATTATAAAGTTAATAGGATTAGGTTCTTTGATATTTTATTCAAAAAAAGATACACATCATTTGCACTCTGAAACGAAGATTCAATAAATTTATACCGAGTCTTAGAGAATTAATACCATGACTTGGAGAATTTAAATAAGGATATAGAAAGCTAATTCTTTATATTAGAGATTAACTCGGAGAATTTATTATTAGAAAATTAACTAAATCTATTTTAGAATTGTAAACGCTTGAGTTGTTGAGTTACCTACTTGGTCTTGGACTTCAATCCTAAGAGTATTGATTGGCAGGTTAAGTTCCTTATAATCTATATTATATATTAATGTTGAACTCTTACCATCGTATTCCATAAGTACCCATTTATCATTTATATAACCATTGTATTTTGATATTCCACTTAATTTATCTCTTATACGTAGAGTTATGGTCTTTTGTTTAGATTTGAGCTTCCCATTTAATTTAAAATTCTTAGGATAAATACTTGGGCTTATGGTGTCAAGTGCCAAGGAATAGGTTCCGAAATTACGAGTAGTAGCTATGATATTCTCTTGGTTTATTTCTCCTGATATTGAGTTTTGATATTTGTTTTTTTGCTCAACAACAACCATTTTTCTCTTATACTCTGGCTTAATATTATTGGGTAGAGGCATTTGTATAATCATATTGGAATGAAGGGCTGAGGATGATTCTATTTTAAGAATTGGGTATTGGGTATTAGCGTCTGTTGTTCTTAGGTAGTCAATTTGGGATGTTTCATATAATGCTTTTTTTGGCACTTTTATTTTGAATTGATTATCTTCTATTATATTGTCTTTATCCCAATAAAAGGTATGGGTAGGTATTGATTTAGGAATTATTTGAGTGTTTGGATTCGAAACAAGTGATTGAATATAGAACGTGAAACTCATGGTATTTTGTTTAAAGTCTTGAACAATATATTCTATCTTTCTTATGGCATTTGACTCAAGATTTATTATTCCTGTGGAGTTAGTGGTTTTGAAGCTTGGGAATTGGTTATTTGGTAGCTTCTTTGTTATCAGGAATTTTTGGTTTTTGTTTTTATAAATCTCGTAATCTATACAAGCATTTATATAACGCGACTGATCAAATGAAAATTCATCTATCTGGAATTGCCAAAAGACCTCATCGTCAACAAGAAGTTTATAGGAATATATTCCGTTTCGTGATGTGCTACCTAAAGACTTATCATAAGCTTGTATTCCAAGACTTATTTGGTTTGTTGCTTGGATGGTATCGTTAGGTTTTATTGTTTTATTATTTTTAGGTCTTGGTTGATTAGGACTTATTACCTCATAGATTTGTTTGTCTGGCATTCCCTCAACCCTTGAAAACTCTCCTTCTGGTCTAATAATTAGAGATTGAATATAGGGTAAAGTTGTGTCTATTACCTCTATTCCAAAATGTTGTGGATTTATTATATATTGGGTTTTGGTATTTCTTATTTCAAAGTGCAAATGCGGTCCTCCACTCGAGCCAGTATTTCCAGCATAAGCTATCAACTCTCCTTTTTCAATTCTGAGTTTACCTTTTTCAACTTCAATATCAAACTCGTATGTTTGCTTATCGTATTGGTATTTTCTTATATACTCTTCTATCTTTGGAGAATAGTTTCTTAGGTGCATATAGACTGTGGTATATCCGTTAGGATGGTCTATATATAGGTTCTTCCCTCCTCCCCATGCCTGTATTTTTATCCTTGATACCGAACCTTGAAATGGACTATATACTTTTTCTCCTTCCTGCCCACCGATTCTAAGATCTAGGCCTGAATGAAAATGATTAGTTCTAGGTTCAGCAAAACTGCCAGACAGATTTAATTCTCGTTTTATTGGACTTTGAAATTGATTTTTCGGATAGTTTTTTGTTTGACTCTGAGAAGGAATTGGGATTAGTAGAAAAACTAGTATAGTTAAAAGTAAATATTTCAGAGTTCTGTTTAGTTTTTTGTTCATTCTTATTTATTAATTTTAGATATAACACATTTTAGTGAAGGATAGAAGCCTGAGTTGTATAATTGATTTGGCTTCTACATGTATCATATGAGCTACATCATCTAACATCATTAGTTCTGTGTGCTTAGGCATCATTGCTTGAGCAAATACTTTTTCCATTTGGATTCTTGGATCTTGTTTCCCGGCCAAAAATAGTATTGGGTAATGTGCATTAACAAGGACATCTAGTCTTGATGACTTTTCCATCATTCCTTTTTGTGCTGCTATTATACTTTCGGCTTTCATACCCATCGCCATATCTTGAAGTTCTTTTATTTCTGGATATAATCTTTCTCGGTTACTAACGCAAAAAAGATCTGGAATAAAGCTTACAATAAACGATGCTCTATTGTTTTGGATTATTTCGCAAGTTCTTACCCTACCCTCTCTTGCTTCATCAGTATCTTTAAGAGCATGAGAATTAATTAGGGTTAATCCTTTTAATGTTTCTGAATATCTTTCACCAAAGGCTAAGGCAACATAACCGCCCATTGAATGACCTGCCATAACACAGTTTTTAACTCCAACATGGTCTAGAACTGCCTTTACCATATCGGCTTGCATTTCCATTGTGTGACTATCCCCAAAATCAGAGGTTTCTCCGTGACCAAGCAAGTCTATGGCTATAACTCTAATTTCTTTCATATATTTAAACACATAACTTGCCCAAACATCAAGGTTATTCATAAAACCATGTAGTAGAACTAACGTTTGATTTCCCTGCCCTTCATCTTGATAGTTTATTATAACTTTGTCTTTATATAGCATAGATTTATGTTTCATAGCAGGTGTTTTTTGATTGTTTAATTCTACAAAATTAAAAATTATTATCCAAAGAGAGGTATTATTTTCTTATTTATTTGTATGTTTGTACAATTATTTATTTATTCAAGCTGATGATTTATTCAAATTATAACTTAAAATCCCTAAATTCTTTCGGGCTGGATACATATGCTAAAACTTTTATTTTCATCGATAAAGAGAACGATTTACTAGACATTAATGACACTAGCCTTTCTGAAAAGAACATCATTTTAGGTGGTGGCAGCAATACTGTTTTTGTGAATGATTATTTTGATGGAACCATTATTTCAATTAGGAATAAAGGAATTAACATTGTTCAGGAGGGGGACGACTTCGTTATTTTAGATGCTTTTTCGGGAGAAGTATGGAATGATGTTGTAAGTTTCTGTGCAAAGAAAGGTTGGTGGGGAATTGAAAATCTTGCAGCAGTTTTTGGTAATGTTGGGGCAGTGGCTGTTCAAAATATTGGAGCGTATGGAGCAGAATTAAGAGACTGTTTTATGGAGTGTTTGACATATAATCCTTTGAAAAAAGAATGGAAGACATATGTAAATGAAGATTTGAATTTTGGTTATAGGTATTCAATTTTTAAAAATCAAAAAGAGCTTGAAATTATATGGAAAATTAGACTAAGACTTTCAAAAACAATGAAAATCAATAATTCTTATGCCGCCATTAACAATAAGATTATAGAAGAAAACCTTAACATTTCAACTCCTTTAGATATGGTTAATTTGGTTACAAAGATCAGAAACTCAAAGCTACCCGACCCAAAGGTTTTGGGGAATTGTGGTTCTTTTTTCAAGAACCCTATTGTGAGCGAAAGTCATTTTGAATTACTTAAAAAGAAGTTTTCTTCAATCCCTTCTTATGAAGTGGAAAATGGAGTCAAGTTAGCAGCTGGATGGTTGATTGAACAATGTGGTTGGAAAGGAAAGAGGGTTGGAAACGTTGGAATGCACAATAAGCAAGCTCTGATTATGGTTAATTATGGGAATGCCAAAGGAGAAGAAATTCTTAACTTGGCGTATGAAATAGAAAAGTCTGTTAAAAATAAATTTAATGTTGAATTAGAAAAAGAGGTACATATTATTTTATGAGAAAAATTAATGTTGATGAATTTTGGAATTGGTTTATTTCAAAAAGTGAGTTCTTGATGGATATCGATAACTTAAAAGAAGAAGCATCAGAAAAACTATTAGATGAGTTTAGCGAGGTTCTTGGATCTTATTCCGAAGGGATTAGTTTTGATATTGGTGACTTAGGATCGGAGGGAAGGAAGATTGTTTTTTCAGCAGAAGGAGACCAAGATTATTTTGAAGATGTTATAGAACTATGCACAAGCACCCCAGTTCTTGACTTTTGGGATATAATAGCCTTCAAACAACCTAAGGGTGAGAAAGTGAAGATAAACTTCGAGGGATACACTTTAAACAGTAGGGATTTATGGTTTATGCCTTTGGAAAACGAAGACGACGATGATTATGATTTAATCGGCCTAAGAGTTGCCATAAAAGGGTATCGACAAGATGATGAAGATCAGTTAATCGCTGTTTATTCATTAATTGAAGAAATGATTGGCGAGTATGATTGCGCAACGTTATTGGGATACTTTGAAATTTGTGAGACACCAGAAAACCCAGAACAAGAGGAATTCATTCCTCTAACCCAATTGCAAGAATATGTCGATTGGCATATTAATATGATTGAAGGAAGGAATGATAAGAGAGACAGATAGATTTAATCAAAAAATGGTATAATAAAAAATTAAAAAGCCACTTGTTCAAAAACAAGTGGCTTTTTTTAAAGAATATTTATGATCTTACTCAATATTTATTTTTTCACAGTTGCATTATCTCCGCCCTTAACA
Source organism: Bacteroidales bacterium (assembly GCA_023227645.1). Taxonomy (GTDB): domain Bacteria; phylum Bacteroidota; class Bacteroidia; order Bacteroidales; family P3; genus UBA10566. The sequence continues at coordinate 24,941 of JALNVJ010000002.1, forward strand.
ACTTCTATTAGTTGTACCTCAAAAGACAAAAGACTTCCAGCTGGCAATTCAGGAGAATCCATATCTCCATATCCAAGCTCTGGGCTTATCCAAAATAAGAATGTAGAACCTTCACTCATTAGTTGTAGTCCTTCTGACATTCCTGGAATAATTCCATTCATTCCCATAATAACAGGATCTTCTCCTCTTTCGAATGTACTTTCAATCACCTTACCATCAATCAATTTCAAGCGATATTGTATTCTTACTCTATCTTCAATTGTTGGTTTAGCTCCTGCACCTTGTTTAATCACTTTATATTGTAAACCTGATGTAGTTGTTTGAATTCCCTCTTTTGTCTTATTATCTGCTAAGAACTTAGATGATTTCTCACGATTCACTTTACCTTTTTCAGCAGCAGCTGCTTTTTGTTTTTCTTGCATTTTTTTATCATACTCCATCATAACAGATTGTATGTTCTCTGGTTTGATAATAAAATTAGTGTCTCCATCATAAGCTGCATAGAAAGCACTCATTAGGATTTCTGGATTAATATCCATGTTTTGTCCCTTAAACTGAGATCCCATATTTGATCCAATACAATAAGATGCAGAGTCAACAATTGTTTTCAAATCACCCTTACTTACTTCTTTTTTTTGTGAGCAAGCTGTAAATATTGTGGATAGCAATAGAATTAGTACAGCACTTTTTAAAACTACTTGTTTCATTTTTGTTTTTGATTTATGTTTTGTTTTTAATCTTTAAATGCTTATTGAAAGCGAATGCAAAAATAAACATTATTTCATTGTATCAATCAGATTTGCAAAAAAAATAGTTAATAAATTTTTATCTTAATTAGATTTGTTAGATATTTGCAACTTAATTCACTCAGATGAGTATAAAAATACAGACCTAACCAAATTAGTTTATTGAAATGAAAAATAAGTATATAGATTTAATAGAACAAACTTTTGAATTCCCACAAGACGAATTCTTAGTTGAAGATGATAAGTTAATTTTCCACGATATCCCATTGATGGATATAATCAAGCAATATGGGACACCTTTGAGAATTACTTATTTACCGAAAATAACATCTCAAATTCAAAAAGCAAAGAGATTATTTAATGTCGCTATTGCAAAAGTTGATTATAAAGGAAATTATAATTATTGTTACTGCACTAAAAGCTCTCATTTCTCTTTTATAATGGATTCTGTTCTTGCTAATGATGTAAATATTGAAACATCTTCAGCTTTTGATATTAATTTAATTAACGAACTTCACGAACAAGGGAAAATATCAAAAGATCAGTATATAATATGTAATGGGTTTAAACGTCCACAATATATCGAAAATATTGGTGAATTAATTCGTCAAGATTTCATAAATGTTATTCCTATTATTGATAATATGGAAGAAGTATTGCTCTTAGATGAGCATATTGACAGAGAATGTCAGGTGGGTATTAGAATTGCAGCTGAGGAAGAACCAATGTTTGATTTCTACACATCAAGACTAGGAATTAGATATAACGACATTCTTTCTTTTTATAATACTAAAATAGCTACCAACCCTAAGTTTAAGCTAAAAATGCTTCATTTCTTTATTAATACTGGAATAAAAGATTCTGCATATTATTGGAATGAACTTCAAAAATGCGTTAATATTTACTGTGAATTAAAAAAGGTTTGTCCTGATTTAGATTCATTAAATATTGGTGGAGGATTCCCTATTAAAAATTCACTAGCTTTTACTTTCGATTATGAATATATGGCTGAAGAAATACTTGCTCAAATCAAAGAAATATGCAATAAACAAGAGGTTGAAGAACCAAACATATTTACTGAATTTGGTTCATTTACAGTTGGTGAATCTGGATGCATTCTTTATTCAATAATTGACCAAAAAAGACAAAATGACCGTGAGGTTTGGTATATGATTGATAGCTCTTTCATTACCACATTACCTGACACTTGGGGAATTGGCCAAAGATTTATTCTTCTTCCTATAAACAAATGGGAAAACGAGTATCAAAGAGTGTTTTTAGGAGGTTTAACATGCGATAGCCAAGACTATTATAGTGCCGAGGCTCATTCAAATGCTGTTTTTCTTCCTAAATACGTGAACGAAGATGGAGAACCATTATATATTGGATTCTTCCATACAGGAGCTTATCAAGAGAGCTTAGCTGGCTACGGAGGAACTCAACATTGCTTAATCCCTCAACCTAAACATATAATTTTAGACCAAGATGAAAATGGAGAATGGTTTACAAAATTATTTGCTAAAGAACAAAGCCATAAGTCGATGCTGAAAATTTTAGGATACTAATACCAAACTATTTATATTATAACTTTATTTGTTAAAAAAAACTTACTACCTTTGCAGCTAATTTTACTGTTATTAAACAGAGAGTTAAAACAAATTTATTAATTTTTAATTTACAAAATGAAAGAAATAAAATATTCAGGAAAGACCAGAAAAGAATCTGATCTATTGGGATCGAAAGACATCCCTATTGAGGCTTTGTATGGAGTACAATCTTTAAGAGGTTTTGAAAACTTCCATATTTCAAACGAAAAACATTGTGATTACCCTAACTTTATAAAAGGATTTGCCCTAACAAA
>JALNVJ010000003.1 GCA_023227645.1 Bacteroidales bacterium
AGTTCCTGGTGCTTTCTCTATATCTTGTAAACTAATTGTTCGACGAGAAACAGGAGATTCGTTACTTCTTTCTTGAATAGCAACTATCCTGACTTCCATCAAGTCTTTAGGAGCTTCTACTAATTTAATTACAGTATATACATTATGATTATTACAAACCTGTAACTCTTCAGTAATAACCTATTTATATCCAACAACACTTACAACAACTCTAATAAACCCACAAGGTACATCCTTAACTTCAAAATATCCTTCATCATTGGTTGAAGAACCTATGGTTGTTCCCAATACCATTACGTTAGCATTAGAAATTGGTTTATTTGTGTTCTTGTTTACGACTTTCCCTGTTACTACTCCTATTTTAGATGCACTAGCTTGAGCTAATATATTATTATTTCCTATACTTATAAATAATATAAATAATAACAAATAAAATTGTTTATTCATAGACTTGGTAAATTTTGATGATTGATATATGCTTTTATTAAAAAAAGAACTAGTTTATCTTAAGCCCAAACTCTTTTATTATTGCATTTATCTTATCATCTGCTTGTTTGGATAGTTCAGGAAATTCTTTAATTGAATTTAGTTTATTAAAGACTCCAAAATAAAATTTAATTTTTGGTTCTGTTCCTGAAGGGCGAACTGATATCTTGCTACCATCTTCCAAGAAAAACTGAAGCACATTAGATTTTGGGAAATCAAGTTTTTCTTCTACCCGCGTTTTAATATCCTTTGTTATCTGCTTTTGATAATCTTTTATCATCACTATATCAAGACCTATTAAACTTTTTGGTGGGTTTTCTCTAAAAGTACGCATCATATTTTGAATTTCTTCTGCTCCAGACTTTCCTTTAATTACAATTGAAAGCAAGTCTTCTTTATAGAAACCATATTCTAAATATATATCAAGGAGAATCTCGAAGATTGTCTTCCCTTGTTCTTTTGCCCAAGCACATATCTCGGCAATTAAACAGCAAGATGAGATAGCGTCTTTATCTCTTACAAAGTCACCAATAGAAAATCCATAACTTTCTTCTCCTCCACAGATATATTTTTCTTTTCCTTCAAGAGATAATATCCTGTCAGCAATAAACTTAAAGCCTGTAAACACATCATAGTTTTTCACACCAAAACTCTCAGAAACTTTTCTTATTAGTTCGGATGTTACTATTGTTTTTATGGTGTAGTTATTCTCTTTTATCTTACCTTGCTTCTTTAGTTGTTTTAGTATATAATAGGTTAGTAATGTTGCTGTCTGATTGCCATTTAATAGCACGAAATTACCTAATTGGTCTTTCACGGCAATCCCCACCCTATCTGCATCTGGGTCTGTTGCAAGTAACACATCGGCATCTATTTTTTTTGCAAGATTTAATCCTAATTCCATTGCCGAACGCTCTTCCGGGTTAGGACTTTTGCAAGTTGGAAAATTCCCATCAACAATAGCTTGCTCTCTAACAATATGAATATTCTTAAACCCGAATAATTCCAATGCCTTAGGAACCATTGTTATTCCTGTTCCATGCAATGGAGTATAGCAAATCTTAATATCTGAATGCTTTTGTATTAAATCGGGGTTTAAACTTAACTTAATTACCTTATCAAAATAAATCTTATCAAATGTATTATCAATTATAGTGATATTATTGTCATTATCTTGAAATTTTACTTGTGAGTAATCTTTTATCTTAATTACTTCTTCAATAACAAGATCATCATGGGGAGCAACTAATTGACCTCCATCATTCCAATATGCTTTATAGCCGTTATATTCTTTTGGGTTATGTGATGCTGTTACCATAACTCCTGCATCACAATTCAAATGTCGAACTGCAAAACTTAATACTGGTGTTGGTCTTAATTCTTTGAAGAGGCTAACCTTAAATCCATTTGCAGCCATAACTCTTGCAGTTATTAATGCAAATTCCTTACTATTATTTCTATTATCAAAAGAAATAACTGTTTTTATTTGTTTACTTGGATTTGATCTAACAATATAATTAACAAAACCTTGAGTAGCCATAGCAACAGTATATTGGTTCATTCTGTTTGTCCCAATCCCCATCACTCCTCTTAGACCTCCTGTTCCAAACTCTAAATGACGGTAAAAAGACTCATTGAATTCTTCAATATTTTTTTCCATCAAATCTTTAATGATGTCTTTTGTTTTTTGGTCTATAGCCTTACTTGATAGCCATTGTTCTGCATTTTGCTTTGCTATGATATCTATTATTGCCATAATCTTTAGAGTTTAGATTTATTTTTTTTTCTTAGTTATTATCATTTTTTTTTGTCTTTAGATGTAGGGCTTTCAAGCATAAGAGCTTTATGCTCCCATAATCTTGATTCTTTAATATTCCTTTTAACTCCCCAGCCTATCTTATATATTTCAGCTAAGGCCCTACAAGACTCTAAATTATCAGCATTAGCTGACTTCTTATAATTCTCAATTGCTTTTGTTTCATCTACTCCTATATCTTCTCCATTTCTATATGCATTTCCCATAATATATCCAACCTCATAATCATAAACTGAAGGAAGTGTTTCCATTATTTTAAATGCTTGAGATATGTTTCTAGGAGTCCCTTCTCCATTATAATACATCATTGCAAGGTAGTAGTTAGCTTTATCAATACCTAGTTGCTTTGATTTTAATAAGTTTTCAAAGGCTGCTTTCTTTTTTGCTTCTCCTACTTCATATTTATTTACCATTCCTTCAACAAAAAATGAGGTAGGGATTAATTTAAGAAGAGGCTCTTTATTAAGTTCTTTTGCTTTTTCAATATTTGGAGCCAAACCTTCATCAGCAACATATAAATAAGCTAAAGATGCTTTTGCTTCAATATCATTTTTTTCAACTGCTTTCTCGTACCAAAACTTTGCTTGAGTATGATCCTTTGGGACAATCTTTCCTTCTTTAAAATAATCTCCTAATTTTCTACAAGCAATTTGTTCTTCTCTTTCTGCACATACTCTATACCATAGATAAGCCCTGCTATCACTCTTTGCAATTCCTTCTCCTTTTTCAAGTTTTTGAGCTACAATTAACTGAGAGGCAAAATGTCCTTTTTCTGCTGCAAGGATATAATAATTAAATGCTTTTCTTAAATCAACCTTTGTAGACTCTCCCTTATCATACATTTGAGCAGTGGAGTACATAGATTCGATATGATTTTTGTTTGCAGCTCTTTCAAACCAAGTAAGAGCATTGGCTTTATTTTGCAAATGACCTATTCCTGAATAATATTCTTTTGCTAAGTCATACATAGCTTGAACATTTCCTATCTTTGCTTTCTGCTCTAAGTTTTGAGAAAAAACCAAAGGAGAGAAAAAAAGTATTATAGTTAAGAAGACTAGTGTTCTTTTCATATATTGGTATTATTTATTTTTCGTATTTCCACATTTCTTTTTCTGTCCAATATTCATTGGCTTTTGGATAGCCATTCTGAAAAGCAAGTTTAATATAGTTTATTCCCATTGCCTTATCTTGCTTCACATAGTCTCCTTCAAATAATAACTCACCAATCTTATATTGTGCTTTTGCAAGATTCCCTTCGTCAGCTGCTTTCTTGTACCACTCAAATGCTTTCTTATAGTCTTGTGTTGTTCCCTGACCATAAAAATACATTTCTCCAAGGCAATAATAAGCTTCAATATTTTTAAATTCTGCACTCCTTTGAAAAAGAGTTAATGCCAAACGGGGTTTGCGATCAACTTCATGTCCATAAAAATAATGCTCTGCCAATGCCTGTATTGCTTGAGGTTGGTCTTGTTCTGCTGCTTTTGCATACCAATAAAGTGCTTTTGCAATGTCTTTAGGCATTCTATCTGCTCTTTCGTACATCTTCCCCAAACGATATTGAGCATTCTTGTCACCAAGCTCTGCATCTCGAATATAAGTTTGTGAAAAAGCTGTTGTGCTTAATGCAATTAATAGATAAAATATTATTTTCTTTATCATTTCTAATTTGGTTTTATTCCTTGTTTTATAATTTCTCTTAAAATAATGAGAGGCAAAGGTATAAAAATTATATGTATTCTACAATTACTTCCTTCATAAATTTCTTTTCCAAGACTTCTTCTAATCGCCTAATTGTTGTTCTTCTAATTTCTATTTCAATTCCAATTGAGGGGTCGTGATGAGCCTTATTGATTTGCGTACCAACCATAATAACTATTTCATCACTACTCAGAAGTAGTTTTATTATTTCGTCAGCAGGTCCATTTCTAAGATTCATTGTCGACTCGGAGTTGTTGGATAGAATTGTTACAACTTTGTTGAGTGTTAATATGCCTTCGGTAACTAAATCTATGCCTTCCATCTTAGACATTGGAGGTAGGGTTGGATCAGTTGTTTCAAAATTATCATCAACCTTAATTCCCATTTCTCTTGAAATAATATCAGTTGTTGTTGCTCCACAAATAACTTTAGGTCCATCAAAGCTCATAATCTTTTGCGCATATTCACTATCACTTTCTTTGTTAAAAGGAGGTCCTGTTGCAATTATCATTCTTCTTGGATCTCTAAAATAAATTACTCCACAAGAGGTATCATCTTTTGATCTAAAATTATCGTTCGCATAAGACTTATTAACTACTCGTTGAGCAAGCTTAAATGCCGAAATATGTCTTTCGTGAATAATTGTTTCCCTAACAAATTCAGTGTATCTTTCGTGGGTCCACCCAAGCATAAAATCTGCTGTTCCCATTCCTGACTGCGTTACTCCATCGGAAATAAAAATTATTCTATCCTCTTTTTCTGGTATAAACTTACATACATTTATCTCTTGACTCCTTCCTAGGCTATCAGCATTTTCAAGTTTTAGTTGTTGCCACTGAAGTGTAAGAAGATTTGCTCCCCTAAAAACTAAACATTGAGGATTGTCATATTCTAATATTGTTACCTCTCCATTATCTACATCCACAATTGTAAAGGTAGCATAACTCATTTTTCTCTCACTACATACAGGAAGAGTTTTAATAATAATATCTCCAATTGTCTGTGCATCTTTATGTTCCTCTGCAAAACTAAGAGCCATTGTTGCTGTTAAGGTTGCCAGAACATTAGCTTTAACACCATGACCCATTCCATCAGCCAAAACTGATATTAAACGCCCCTCTCCCTTCAATCGTTTTGAAAGGAACATGTCTCCACAGATATATTCTCCAATATGATTTCTATGATTTGATGAAACTTCAACATAATATTTATTATCCATTATCGATATTTAGATTTGAATTATTAATGAAACTTCTTTATCATAATTTCTTGTAAAGTTGTATAGGGTAAAGAGTTTGCGATCCATCGTTTAGCTTCTTTCGTTTTGTTAAGAATTTGTTTTGCATTCTCTAAAGAATCAGCCTCATTTAAATTTTGAATAAATTCGGTATACTCTCTTAAATTTCCTGAAAATAAATCGTTGATAAACATAAATTTTTCATTAACCCCAATTGCTGTTCTAAAGTCAAAATTGTTTGATTTGAAACGAGAAGAAATATCAGACTTATTAACTGAGCTTGAAATATTATCGAAAAAAGAATTGCTTTGAGTATATCTCTCCCCAATTGTTGTTGTGTTTTGATTTTTTATAATTATTGGCTTTTCTTCTAATAACTCCTCTTCTATGGGAATTTTAATTTTTTCTTCTATGGGTTGAACAATTGGTTTATTAAGAGTTAATTCTATTTCTTTTTTCTCAAATATTTGGCTCTCATCCTTTTTCTTTGGCATTTGCTCATTTAAATATTTAAGAACAGAAGGGGTCTCAATTTGCCTATCCTCTATAATTTGCTCATGATTAACTATAGTATCTACTATGATTTCTGTATCGAAAAGAATTTCAGGCTCGATAATATTTTGTTTTACAATAGGTCTTTGATCTAATTGCTCAACTTTTTCTTCAACTATCTCCCTTTCTATTTCTTTAACTTCCACTTTAATCTCTTCAATTTTCTCATTAATTATTGCTTCATCATCTTTTCCATTTTTTTCTTCCTCAACCTCCACTTTCTCTTCTTTATTAATTACAATGTCCTTAACTATTTCGGGAATAACTTCAGGAACAACTTCTTCTTTCACTTTTTCCTCTATGCACTCTTGTTCAAAAAAAGCTTCTTCATTGTATTGCTCTTCTTCCTCCTCATTAATAATTATTGGGCTTTGAAAAAGAAATTCTTCTTTCACAATTTCAAATGAAATTGCAACATCATAGGCTTTTCTTAGTTTTTCAAGTAAAATATCTATATCTAATTGTGAGGCCTTATCAGATGAAACTATAATTTCTGACACTTTAATTATTTCAGAGATAGCTTTTTGTAAATTTTCTTGAAACGTATTCATAGGTATTTTATTATTTTTAATGATTCAAATTTCGTGTAAAATTAAGAATAATCTTTGAATTATAGGGTAGTTTTTGAAAAAACAAAGTGTAAATAAATTTTAGAAAACACGAGTATTTGTATCATTAACATAAACTACACTATCTATAATTGCCAATCTCCCATTATAAAAAGAGTTGGTATCAATTATGCTATAGTCGGAATTTTTTATTCCTATTTGAGCTAACAAATCATAATAGTTTAAAATGTTTTAAATCAGAGTTTGATGCTCTATGTAATTCTGAATATGCTTGAATATAGTCATTTTTATCTAAAGTATCATTATTAAATTCATTCTATTTTTCTAAATTAGAAAAAGGAATAATCCTTGAATATAATGCTTTAAAAGATAGAGTATTATATCTGATATTCCTAAATATACTATCAAATATTTCTGTATAAGGCTTATTATTACCTATAATTTTAGTATTCATAGTATCTTGTGAATATAAATTTACAGTTGTTTTTGCTATAACAATCAGTATTATGATTTTTCTTACTGTGTCAATATATTTATTTGTCTATATTAAGTGTTGCTGTATCAAGTGGATAATTTAATTTGAAATCAAAATCATGGATATAATTATCTACATAACTAAAACGTGTTTTTTCTAAAGGGACTTTAAATAATAATAATTTATAATCTGTATTGAATAATTGCTTTTCAACAAATTTGCCTTTATAAAAAGGCTTTTCATAGGTAGATGTTTCCCAAGGATTAATCGACCAATTTTCGCTATAATCTTTTGGCATAATTACTTTTAAGTATCCATAAGTTATAGGTCTAATATCTACTCTCTTACTTATAATATTAACACTATCACTTTTATAATTAAATGTTCCAAATTCAAAACTATAATTTGATGTTGCTCTTGGGGATACTCTAATTGAATAGAAATCAACTGAACGTTGGCTACTACCTAATTCTCCATGTTTAGGGACTTTTATTTTATAATAACCTTCTGAGTTAGAGGTAGCAATATTCTCAACAAAGTAAGGATCTGTACCAAACAAACCTCCAATAGATTCATGAAAATACTTTGCATCAAAAACAACCCCAGCAATGGGTTGTCCAGTGTGATAATCTGTAATATAACCTTCTACATAAGTATCATAATAGGTTATAATATCTTCATCATTATCTTTGCAACTTGTAAATGAGATTGATAAGAATGCAAGCAATAATAATTTTAATGCTTGTGATAGAAATGTTTTGTTTAAGATAACTAATTTTTTAATTATTAAATATTTTACTTCGTATTAAAACAAAAAAAATGAGAAAACAAAATTAAGTTAATAAGATTTTAATTTATAAAGATACATAAAGATATCTTTTTACGATTTTAAGATGAACAAAAAGCTATATCCGTAATTTAAATCCCTGTTTCGATGCCTATACATTGGCAATATAGCGTTATTAAAACAAAGATTGGGGCAATTAAAGTTTTGTTTTATTTGTTTTTTCCAAAAAGATTATGCAATTAATAATAGATTGAGACCTTTAAAGGAAAAATAATACTTAATTGTAAGGAGAAATTTGAGAAATATATTGTAATTTTGCAAGATATGGATAATACAAGATTACAAAAAGTTGGTCGCCTAATCCAAAAAGATATGGGCTTGATATTGCAACAGGAAGCTTTAGCTTTGTTTGAAGGAGCAATGATTACGGTTACAAGTGTTAGGGTGAGTGCAGATTTGTCTGTGGCTCGAATTTATGTTAGTATTTTCCCTCTTAAATCTAAAACAGTTGATGACATTGTTAAACTGCTAGAAGAAAAGAAGATTCTGTTAAGAATGAAACTTGCTCAAAAGGTTAAACATCAACTTAGGATTGTTCCTCATATAAGTTTCTTCTTGGATGATAGTCTCGATTATATTGAGAATATTGACAATCTGCTTAAATAAATAGGATTTTATGAACTTGCCCCTATATGTTGCTTGGCGTTATTTCTTTTCGAAGAAGAAGCTTAAGGTAATAAATATTATTTCTTTAATTTCTTTAATAGGAATTGCAATAACAACAATGGCGCTTTTGGTTGTAATCTCTGTTTTTAATGGCTTTACCTCAGTAGGCACCAAAATACTTTCCTCTTCTAACCCTCCTCTACTAATTGAGGCAAAGAAGAATAAGGTTTTTTCTATAGATTCGATACCGTACAACAAAATAAAATCCCTAAATAATATATATGCTATTTCTCCTATCTTAAAAGAGAATGCCTTAATTTCTTTTGGTGAAAGTCAAGGCTTAGTTTTGATGAAAGGAATTGACGAATCATATTTGAAGATTAATAGTATAGATACTTCAATTGTTTATGGGAAGTTTTCATTAAGTAATTTTGGAAGTGATGCCTGTGTTTTAGGTATTGGGGTTGCCGCAAAAATAGGCATACCCAATAATGCAGAACGTATGGGGGCTATTATTCAATTTATAGTTCCTAAGAGGGAGGGAAGAATTTCAATTTCACAAGAGGAATCATTTAATAATAAAGATATTCTTTATTCAGGAAGTTTTCAGATGGACGCACAAATGGATGAGGACAATGTTTTCCTTCCTATAAGCTTTGTTAGAGAGTTATTGGACTATAATAATAATGAGGTAAGTTCTGTATTTATTAGACCTAAATCTGAAAATGATATTCCAAAATTAAAGTCAGAGATTAAGGATTTGGTTGGAGAAAATTATGAGGTCAAAGATATATTTGAACAAGAGCCAATCTACCAAAAGGTTGTTAAGGTTGAGCGTTTGGGAGTTTATGTTATACTTTCCTTTATTATCTTTATTGCAACATTCAATGTAATGGGTTCGTTATCCTTACTAATAATGGATAAGAAGAAAGATATTTTAATACTTCGCTCAATGGGAGCAAGACTTTTTTCAGTTAGAGCAATTTATTTTTTAAATGGACTTATGCTATCTTTTGTTGGTGCAATAATAGGTCTAGCTTTAGGAATAGGAATATGCTTAGTCCAACAAGAGTTTGGAATAATAAAGATGGGATCAGGCATCTTAGTAGTCGATGCTTTTCCAATAGAGCTTAGACTCTTAGATATACTATCAATATTTTTATTAGTTTTGTCAATTGGAGCTATTTCAGTTGGGATAATGGTAGGTAGAATTAAGTTTGATAATAAAATTAATCAATAATATGGAACTATACGTTTATAATACACTAACAAGAAAGAAAGAACTCTTTGAACCTATTAATCCACCTCATGTTGGATTGTATGTTTGTGGTCCAACAGTTTATGGAGACCCACACTTAGGTCATGCACGTCCAGGGATAACCTTCGATATAGTTTTTCGTTACCTTCAATTTATAGGCTATAAGGTTAGATACGTTAGGAATATTACTGATGTTGGGCATTTGGAAAATGATGCAGATGAGGGAGAAGACAAGATTGCAAAGAAGGCACGTTTGGAAGAATTGGAGCCAATGGAAATTGCACAATTCTACACCAAGAGATTTATTAATGCAATGGATAGTCTCAATGTCCTTAGTCCAAGTATTCAGCCAATAGCTTCAGGACATATAATAGAACAAATTGAAATTATTAAGAAGATATTAGATGCAGGCTATGCCTATATTTCAGAAGGTTCAGTTTATTTTGATCTTATGAAATATCAAAAGGATACCAATAAATACGGCGTTCTTTCCAACCGTGTCTTAGAAGACATGATTTCAACAACTAGAGCATTGGATGGACAATCAGAGAAGAAAAACGCAGTTGATTTTGCACTTTGGAAGAAGGCACAACCAGAACATATAATGCGTTGGCCATCTATTTGGAGTGAAGGTTTCCCAGGTTGGCATTTAGAATGTACTGCTATGAGTTCAAAGTATCTTGGAGAAACTTTTGATATTCACGGAGGAGGATTAGACCTTCTCTTCCCTCATCACGAATCAGAGATAGCACAATCTGTTTGTGCCTTTGGACATGAGCCAGCAAAATATTGGATACATAATAATATGATAACAATTGGGGGGCAGAAAATGGGTAAGAGCTTGGGTAATTTTATAACTCTTGAGGAATTCTTTACAGGTTCGCATAAGATGTTAGAAAGAGCTTATTCGCCTATGACAATACGCTTTTTTATTCTTCAGGCTCATTATCGTTCAACCCTAGACTTCTCAAATGATGCCCTTAGTGCAGCAGAAAAAGGTTTAAAACGTTTGCTTGAGGCTAAGAGGAATATTAAGAAGATAAACCCTTCAAAAGAAACAACTATTGAAATTTCTACGATTAATCAAAAATGCTACGATGCAATGAATGATGATTTCAATACTTCAATGGTTATATCAAATCTCTTTGAAACAGCAACAATTATTAATAAGATTATCGATGGTTCAGAGAAAATCAATGCTAAGGAACTAGAAGAGCTAAACATCTTATTTGAAGATTGGTACACAAAGGTGTTAGGGCTACAAGATGAACAATCTTCCAATATGATGCCAACAATTGATGGATTAGTGAAAATGATAATTGAACTAAGGAAAGAAGCAAGAGAGAATAAAGATTGGGCAAAATCAGATGAATTAAGAGATCAATTAGCGACTTTAGGTGTGAAGATAAAAGATGGTAAAGAAGGCGTTAGTTGGACAATAGAATAAAATATAAGATATGAAGAAGATTAGTTTATTATTAATAGTTTTGGTTTTTGCATTTGCAAGCTGTGGAGAGAAAAAACAAAAACAGAGCACAGAAGAGTTTTCCTATGCATCTGTTAAAGTGCCTGATTTCAATGCCGATAGTGCTTATCATTATGTTAAGGCACAATGTGATTTTGGTTCAAGAGTTCCTGAGTCGAAGGAACATAAAGATTGCGGAGATTATTTAGTTACTTTCCTTAAGCAATATGCTGACACTGTTATTGAACAAAACTTCACTTCAAAGCTATATAATGGAAAGATTGTTAGAGGGAGGAATATTATAGCGAGCTTTAACCTTCAATCAACCGATAGAGCTCTTTTTGCATCACATTGGGATTCTCGTTCTTGGGCTGATCATGACCCTGATGTAAAGAATCATAAGACACCAATCATAGGAGCTAACGATGGGGCCTCAGGAGTTGGAGTTTTAATGGAAATTGCAAGGCATTTAAAACTAAGTCCTGCACCTGTTGGGGTAGATATTGTTTTCTTTGACCTTGAAGACCAAGGAACCCCTGAATGGGATAGCTCAAATATCGAAGATCAATCAGATTGGTGCTTAGGCTCTCAGTATTGGTCGAAACATACCCACGTTCCATTCTACCAAGCAAAATATGGTATTCTATTAGATATGGTTGGTTATTCTAATCCTCGCTTTACTAAAGAGCAGCAATCTATGTACTATGCTTCTTCAATAATGAATAAAGTTTGGCAAATAGCAAAGGATAAGGGATATGGAAATATCTTTATTGACCAAGAGACAGGAGGAGTTATGGATGATCATATATCAGTAAATATTGATGCAAAGATACCAATGATTGATATAGTTCAGCATGATCCAACGGGCAGTTTTTTCCCATATTGGCATACTTTGAAAGATGATATTAATTGTATAAGTAAAAATACTTTAAGGGTAGTTGGCGATGTTTGCCTTGTCGCAATATATAGTGCTTCTTAACGTTCATATTAAATGAGGAAAGGTCTTTTCATATTATTCGCTCTTATTGCAATCCCTTTTGTGAGTTGCAAAGAAGAGTCTTTTGACTATGGATATGTTAACTTTCTTATTAATCCAGAAAGCACAGAATATTTCAACCTCAACTCAGGAAGTCGTGGTTGGGAATATTTTGAAGGAGGAATGAGAGGAGTTGTTGTATTTAGACTCAACTATGGAGAATATGTGTGCTATGAAAGGACTTGTACAGCAAAGGATTGTCATGGGAGGTTAGAGGTTGATGAAACAAATAATGTTTTGCTTGTCTGTCCTGAATGCAATTCAAGCTTTATTTACTACGATGGCTCTCCAACTTCAGGGAGCGAAGCTAAGAGAAACTTATATTCATACTGCACATACTTCGATGGAATAGATTTATTGGTATATAATTGTAATTAATATGAGAACTTTTTTTGCATATCTTCTTTATCCCATCACTATATTATACAGTATAGGAGTATATTTACGTAATTTATTCTATGACTTAGGTTGGAGAAAATCAATTAAACACAATGTAACTACAATTGGAGTAGGTAACCTCAAGGTTGGGGGTACAGGAAAAACTCCTCATGTGGAATACTTAATAGAAGTTTTTTCTGATATATATAAGGTGGGAGTACTTAGTAGGGGATATGGTAGGAAAACAAAAGGTCTAAGAATTATTGATCTTGAAAAAGATAATGCCTTAAGTGTTGGAGACGAACCTTTACAAATGAAGCAAAAATATCCCAATATTGTTTTCGCCGTATGTGAGGATAGAAATAAGGCAATTGAAGAAATGATTAAACAACATAAAGACTTAGAATTAATAATATTGGATGATTCTTTCCAACATAGGTCATTAAGTGTTGACCTTTCTATCCTTTTAACGGAATACTCTAAGCCCTTCTTTAAAGATAGGATACTCCCTTTTGGTCTTCTTAGAGAGCAGAAGAAGGGATATAAGAGAGCTGATTATATTATTATTACCAAATCTCATCAAAACTATACATTAGGTGATAAAGTTTCTTTTGAATCTCAAATAAAACCTAAAAAATATCAAAAAGTTTTCTTTAGTAATATTGATTATAAACCTCTTTATTCTCTTTTATCAGGTCAAGTTATTGATGACTTTTCTAATTATTCAATAATTCTATTAACAGCAATAGCAGACAATACTCAGATGGTAGAATATATTAGTGGGAAATCAAGTATTCTTGAAAAAATAGAGTTCCCCGACCATTATAATTTTCATGATAAGGATATTGACAATATGCTTGGGGTTTATAATTCTTCAAAGCAAGATAATACAATAATCATTACGACCGAAAAGGATGCTACTCGATTAAAAGCATTTGAGAGATTAAAAGATCTACCTATTTTTGTTCTACCTATAGGTCTTACAATAACCTCCTCAGTAATGAAATCAACAAATTTTAAAGAAATAATTATAGATGATGTACAACAAAATAAAAGCTACAGCAGATTATATCAGTAAAGAAATAAACAATAAGCCAATAATAGGTATAGTATGTGGAAGTGGATTGGCGAATATTGTAAATATAATACAAAAAGAAAAGGTATTAGATTATTCCGATATTCCAAATTTTCCAATTTCAACAGTTGAAGGACATAAGAGTAAATTGATATTTGGGACTCTTGGTAATAAGCAAGTAATTGCAATGCAAGGTAGGTTCCATTTCTATGAAGGATACACAATGGAAGAGGTCACCTTTGCAATAAGAGTGATGAAAGAACTTGGGGTAGAGAAACTAATATTAACCAATGCAGCAGGAGGAGTAAATATAAATTTCAATGTAGGAGATATAATGATAATTGAAGACCATATCAACCTCCTTCCAAATCCTCTAATAGGTAAGAATGACCAGAGATTAGGCATTCGTTTTCCTGCAATGAATAAGGCATATTCTCCTTCACTAATAGCAAAGGCAGAGCTAATAGCAAAGGAAAATAATATTAAATTGCAAAAAGGAGTGTATTTAGGCAATACTGGACCAACCTTTGAAACTCCATCCGAATATAAGTTCTATCATAGTATAGGAGCCGATGCTGTTGGTATGAGTACAACACCTGAAGTTATTGTTGGGGTTCATTCTTCAATGGAAGTTTTTGCAATGAGTCTTATCTCCAATGTTTTTAGAGATGATTTAAGACAAGAGGCTACTATGAAAGAAGTTTTGGAAGCAGGCCTTGAAACAGAAGGTAAAATGATGCTTATTGTTGAAAAACTTATTGAAAGAATATAATGAATTCTATTTATATTAAAGATATTATTTCAACTATTGAAGATATTGCACCACTTAGTTGGCAGGAAGATTACGATAATTCTGGCATAACTTTAGGCGATATTGAAAAAGAATGCACTGGAGTCTATATTTGCTTAGATGTTTCTGAAGAAATAATAGACAAAGCAATAAATTCTAAATGTAATATTATAATATCTCATCATCCGATAATTTTTAAGGGAATTAAGACTATAGATTATTATTCCCAAACTGGTAAAATTCTTATTAAGGCAATTAAAAATGATATCGTTCTTTATGCAGCTCATACCAATATTGATAATGCTCTTAATGGGGTAAATGGAATTTTGGCACAAAAGATAGGATTAGTTAATCTTAGACCACTAAGCAAAGGTTCTTTTTCAGATAGCAATAATTGGTTAGGTTCTGGAGCAATTGGTGAACTTGAATATCCAATGAAGAAAGAGGAATTCTTTAACCACCTAAAGAAAATATTAAATCTCTCCCACATTACTTATAATTCAAAAGAAGTTGATCAAATTCAAAATATAGGAATTTGTGGAGGGAGTGGAAGTTTCCTTATTCCTGATGCAATTAAATCAAATCTAGATATTTTTATTACGGGAGAAATTAAATATCACGACTTATTAGATAACGATAAATCAATACTATTAGCAGAAATAGGGCATTTTGAAAGTGAACAATTTATAAAAGAAAGGATTATTGCAATTCTTTCTGAAAAATATTGTAATTTTGTACCCTTAATTTCGGATGATTCCACCAATAGAGTAAAATATTTTTAAACAATAAATAATAATGGCAAAGAAAGTTACAGCAAAAACAAAGGCAGAAGCAAGTGCTGCTCCAATCAGAAAAAGTGAAGAGGCAGATATTACTGTTGAGAGAAGATTAATTGCTTTATACAAACTACAACAAATAGATTCTCAGATTGATAAGATAAGAATTGTTAGAGGTGAATTGCCATTAGAAGTTCAGGATCTAGAGGATGGGGTTATTGGTTTGGAGACAAGAATAGAAAAATTTAAAACAGAAGAAGTTGCATTAGACCAAAAGGTTGCCGACAGGAAACAAATGATGAAGGAATGCAATGTTCTGATTAAAAAATATGAAGAACAACAAAAAAATGTTCGAAATAACAGAGAATACGAGTCATTATCAAAAGAAGTAGAGTTTCAAACTCTCGAAATACAACTTTGTGAAAAGAGAATTAAAGAAGCAATTACCGAGCTTGATCAACACAAACAAGAAGTTGAAAGAGTAAAAACCCTACTTGAAGATAAGAGAAAAGACTTAGAGCAAAAGAAGGTAGAACTTGATGAGATTATTGCTGAAACTGAAGAAAGAGAAACTGTTCTTTTTGCTGAAAGTGAAGAAAACTCAAAGCTTATTGAAGAAAGATATCTAAAGGCTTACCGTAGAATACGTGATAATTCAAGAAATGGATTAGCAGTTGTTGAGGTTGATAGAGACTCTTGTGGAGGATGTTTTAATAAAATCCCTCACCAAAGACAAATGGATATAAGAATGCATAAGAAGATAATCGTTTGTGAATATTGTGGTAGAATATTAGTTGACCAAACAATAATTGCAGAAGTAGAAGAAGAATAAATGGCAAATTATAAATATATACGCTTAGCTAATATCGTATCAGGTACTAGCCAAAAGAATGTTAATATATTAATTAAGGATGATCGGATAATTTTGATTTCAGAATCGGAAATATCCGATCTTCCTTTTAATACTGAGGTTGTAGAGGCCGAAGGTTTAATAGCCCTACCTGGTATAATAGATGTACATGTGCATTTTCGTGAGCCAGGATTAGAGCATAAGGCAGATATGGTTTCCGAATCAAATGCAGCTGTTGCAGGAGGAATAACCACAGTCTTTGAAATGCCAAATACTAATCCTCCAACCATAACCCAAGAAGCCCTTTGGCAGAAGCTAGAACTAGCAAAGGAAAAAATGCTTTGTAATTATAAGTTCTACTATGGAATAACAAATAAGAACCTAGACCAAGCCCTAAAGATTCCCAAGGAAGATATATGTGGTTTTAAGATATTTCTTGGCTCATCCACAGGGAATATGTTGGTGGATAGACAAGCTACAATTGAAGACCTATTTGAACGAAGCCCTTATGTTATCACTGCTCACTGCGAAGATGAAGCAAGAGTAAAGGCAAATACCCAAAAATATAAGGAACTATATCCCAATAACGATGCCCCTTCCTCAATTCACCCATTAGTAAGGGATGCGGAGGCATGTTATCTATCAAGCAAATTTGCAATAGAACTAGCAAAGGGAAGGACAAAGCTCAATATTGCACATATCTCAACCGAAAAAGAAATATCCCTCCTAAAATCAGGAAAGATAGGAACTAAAAATATCACTGCGGAGGTTAGTCCAATGCATCTATGGTTTACCCAAGACGATTTCAACGCCTTAGGTAATAAAATCAAATGCAACCCTTCTATTAAATCGTTACAAGACAGGCAAGCACTACGCAAAGCTCTTAGGGAGGATAAAATAGATATGATAGCGACCGACCATGCCCCACATCTTATAGAAGAAAAAGAAAAACCATATTTCGATGCCCCTTCAGGTATCCCTTCAATCCAACATTCTCTGCAAATAGTCTTAGAATTAGTTGCTCAAGGAGAACTAAGATTAGATCAAGTGCAAGAAAAGATGTCTTCTAATCCTGCCAAACTTTTTGGTTTAAAAGATAGAGGGGAACTAAGAGAAGGCTTTTTTGCTGATATTGTACTCGTAGATTTGAATAAGGAAGAAACCATTACCAAAGAAAACCTATTCTCCAAATGCAAATGGTCGCCCCTTGAAGGCTATACCTTTAAATCAAAGATATTCCTTACAATGGTAAATGGAGAAATAAAATACAAAGAAGGTAGAATATTAAGATAATATTGTTGCATTGACTAGTTATTTAATATAGAAAAAGGCTATTACTTTAATTAAAGTAATAGCCTTTTTTAGATAATTATATATGTTTACTGTACTGATGTCAACATATTAGTTATAGTAAATGTTTTTGTTGAGCCTCCTGTATATGTTGCTCCATTGTAGTAGTTATGGAAAGATGTTCCTCCTGTTATTGTTCCTCCATATTGTAGAGTGTAAGAACCTGCTGTTAGGCTTGGACTTGAGTATAATAATAACATTGAATTCAGATCCACTTGACCTCCAGGACCTCCAGTACTTCCAGTGCTATCAGCTGAATATATAGGTAGTGTATAAGTAAATATTGCTTCATTATTACTATTCTTAATGCAAATTGCATTACCTGCTGTTGCGTTAGAATATTTTAAAGAGTGTTGAGTACAAAGTGAATCTGTTGGATCGCTTGTTGCTCCTCCAGTTCCAATAAGAATACCTCCTGTTATTTTAAAATTATGTAGGTCGCAATCAAATCCTTCGTCAGGAAAATGTTTTCCGCAAGATATTGTAAATCCTCCTGTAATCCAGAAAGTGCCATTTGAATCAAATCCATCATTTCCTCTTCCATAAGCATAAGTTTTTCCTCCGTTTATTTGGATATGATTTGCCGCATTAACACAATCGTCAAAAGTGTTTATATCAATTATGCCACCATTAATAAATAAAGAATCTTTACTTTCAAGGCCTTCACCACCATCTGTTGTTTGTGTACAAAGAATAGTAACTATTCCACTGTTTACATATAGGTCCCCATCTGATTTTACAGCCTTAGGATTACAATAATTAGTACTATCATCTGGAGTATCTAACATTAGGCCTTCAACATAAAATCTATTTCCTGTAGTAGAAACATTTAATATTAAATTGCTATCAGCATCTCCAATTGTTCCTATAATTATTAAGCTATCTGCTGAAATTCCTTTTCCACCTAAACCTGTACTTAAACAAGTAATATTTCCACCTAATAAATAAACTCCGTAATCACCTTTAATACATGAAGAAGAAAAATCATCTTTTACCCCAAGTGATGTTGTAATTGTATCACCATTACCATTAGTAGTAAGATTAACAGTTCCTCCATTAATATAAACACTGCCGTCTGCTGAAAGACATTTACCTCCATTATTAGTTGAGGTATTTACCATTGTTATTGTTCCACCATTAATAACGATATTTGAATCAGATGTTATTCCTGTTGCATATTTTGTGTCAAAACCAAGGTCTAATGATTCTACAACTGTTATCCCTGATGTAGTTACGTTTATGTTTCCATTATTAATTATAACTCTTGAAGTTCCTTTTATACCTTTTGATTGTGCTCCAGCAACAGTCATTGTAAGGTCAGAACCATTAATTATAACTACTGCATCAGTTTTTATTCCTTTTACATCATCAGCAGTTGAACTAATATTAATAGTTCCACCATCAATAATTAAATCTGTTGCTCCCGCATCAATACCATCACCAAAGGTTGTGTCAATTTTTAATGATCCATTAGTCATAGAAAAGCCTTCTGAGTGAATTCCATCACTTAATGCATAAAGAACTTCTATATTACCATTTAAAATATTAATTGCTTTTGAAGAAGATATACCATGTTTCTTTACACTATTTAGTTTTAGGCTCCCTTGTCCATCAAATATTATATTGCCAGCACAGTGAAGAGGCGCTTTAGCAGAAGAACCAGAACCATCACTTAGATAATTTTCTGTGTTTGCTGTAAGAATTACTTTTGTTTCCTTACTGGAAGAAACTAAAATTGCAGCTCCACTTGGATTTGTAATATTAGCACCTCCAAGGTTGATTACTAATTTTTTATCACTATTAATAGTAATAGAGCCATTAGTTGTTGTTCCTGAAATATAATATTCTATGTTTTCTATATTAGCAGTTGTAACAATATTAACAATATTAGCAGTATCGGTTATTGTTACTCCTAAAGCAGAAAGAGGGTTAATTATATTACAAGTTGTATCATTAAAGATTATATATACTACATTTGATATTGGATTTGTAGCTGTATCATTTGTAAAAGTAATGCTATCAATTCCACTAATTGGTATTGATGTAATATTATTAGCTTCGTTAATAAGAATATTATAAATTGAAGCATTCATTTTTATACTATCTATTGAAGAGATAGCCTTTTCATATACTACATTTGAAGAATGATGGATTAACATCTTTTCTTGTTGTGCGAATAATGCTCCATTAATTAATAGAACCATTATAAATAATGCTACTTTTCTCATTGTTTGATAAGTTTAAATGTTTTGTCATTAGCTTTAACTATGTATAAACCTTTTTTTAGATTACTAATATTTATACTTTGGTCTGGAGAACTAAGCTGATTAATTAATAATTGACCATTCATGCTGTACACAGATACTAAAGTACTAGCTTTAATATTAGATAACTTAATTTGATCTGTTGCAGGATTTGGATAAAGAAAGATATTATTCTCAATAGCAATATCTTCAATAATGCTTACCCTTGCTGGGAAATATAATTTCCTAATATCAGAAATAGCTATTGTTTCTGATTGTCCATTTAATTGATCGATCATTAAATTACTCCCAGAAAAATAAATTTTCCCTTGGTCATTTAAGATAAAAGTTTGCTCTTGATTAGTGGTGTATTGGACGACAACACTTGTTTGAGACATCGCTGAGTATGTTATAAAAGATAACATAACAGTAATGATTGAAATGAAAAATTTGTTTTTCATAAATTAATCTTGGTTTATATTATTAAATAGTTAATTAATTGGAAGCAAAAATACAATTAGAAACACAAGATCATAAAGAAAAATCAATGAATACCCAATTATTCGCCGTAGAATTAGGGATTATATCAATAAGAATAGAAATTGAAATTTGTCTGAATCAGGATTTTGGGCATTTGAAGATGATAGAGATTCATATGGATGATGTTTTAATAAATTCCTCCCCAAAGATAGTTGGATATATGAATGAATAAATAAGTTAGAATTTTAGGCCAAACACTATCTATTTATAACTAATCATTATCTTTTTTTATTTATCCTTTTTTCCCTATTTTGCAAATAGGTTTATAATAATTATTTCATATGTTTAGCTTGGGTTGATTCTATAGGTTAAGGCTTTATTTCAAATTATTATCAAAATTTGTTTTTAAGTTTGCACCATCTATTTTAATATTGTAATTTTGTAGATTAATTTTAAATCTAATATTACGTAAGTATAAATTGATTCAATGATTTATGTCTAATATAATTACAGTTAAGAAAGGTTTTGACATAAAGATAATTGGTGAGGCTGAGAATAATATCTTATATCCTAAGGTTGATTCTTATGCTATTAAACCCCAAGACTATATTGGAGTGATTCCAAAGATGATGGTTAAGGAGGGTGATAGGGTAAAGGCTGGTTCACCAATTTTCTATGCAAAACATAATGAACGAATTCTTTTCACTTCTCCTGTTTCAGGGGAGGTCCAATCCATTAAAAGGGGAGAGAAAAGAGTTATTGAAGAAGTAATTATCATTCCTGAACAAACTCAAGACTACGAAGATTTTGGAAAAGATCCTTTGGTGTCTATGAATAGGGAAGATGTGGTTGAAAAACTTCTTAAATCTGGTTTATGGACCCTTATTCGAAAGAGACCATATTCAGTAATTACAAATCCAGAGAAGAGTCCTAAATGTATAATTATTTCAGGCTTCGACTCCTCTCCACTTGCTCCAGACTACAACTTCCTTCTTAAGGGTAAGGCTGCTCAGTTGCAATTGGGCGTTGATGTTCTTAGGAAACTAACTAAGGGCAAGATACATGTTAATGTGAGTTATGAGAAAACAACCTGCGATGAGTTATTAAAAATTGAGGGTGCTCAAATAAATAAATTCAAAGGTCCTCATCCTGCAGGGAATATTAGTGTTCAGATTGCTAATCTTGACCCAATAAATAAGGGAGATAGTGTTTGGTATATCGATGCACAAGATTTAGCAATGATAGGTCATTTATTTGCAACTGGAAGGGTTGAAATGGATAAGTTAATTGCTTTAGTAGGGAATGAAGTCTTAAATCCGAAATATTATAAGCTTAAGTCTGGGGCTTCATTAACTAATATACTTGAGGGAAATACAAATAAGGAAAATCACTTACGATATATTAGCGGTACTGTCCTAACAGGTAAGGCAATTACTAAGGATGGCTATTTGGGTGCTTACGATAATTTAGTATCTGTAATAAGAGAGGGAGATTATTATGAATTTCTTGGTTGGGTACTTCCTGGGCTAAAGAAATTTAGTCTATATAGAATATTCCTATCTGGCTTTATCAATCTTTTGCCAAAGCAATTTAGAAACCCAGTTGACATTGATACCAACCTACATGGTGGTAAGAGAGCATTAGTTATTACAGGAGAATTTGAGAAGGTTTTGCCATTAGATATTTATCCAATGCAATTAATTAAGGCATGTATTATTGAAGATATTGATCTAATGGAAGAGCTTGGTATATACGAGGTGGATGCGGAAGACTTTGCACTTTGCGAAGTTGTTGATGTGTCGAAAACTGAAATACAAGAAATAATTAGAAATGGTCTTGAACTAATGAGAAAGGAACTTGGAGAATGAAATGGGTAAAAAATATAATTGATAATTTGAAGCCTAATTTTTCAAAGGGAGGAAAGTTCCCTTGGCTTCATTCCACATTTGATGCCTTTGAGACATTTGCTTTTGTGCCAAAAACAACCACTAAGACAGGAGCACATTTCAGAGATGCAAACGATATGAAGAGGACAATGTTTCTTGTTGTTATTGCACTAGTGCCTGCTCTTTTGGTAGGAACATATAATATAGGCTACCAACATTTCCATTCATTAGATACTTCTATAGGATTATTCGATAATATATGGGAAAACTTATGGTTTGGTATTGTAAAGATTCTACCTATAGTACTTATATCCTATATTGTTGGACTAGGAATTGAATTTGCCTTTGCACAATGGAGAGGTCACGAAGTTAATGAGGGCTATCTAGTAACGGGTATGCTTATCCCACTTGTTATGCCTCCAGATGTTCCACTATGGCAATTAACTTTAGCAATTATTTTTGCAGTAATTATAGGCAAAGAAGTATTTGGGGGAACAGGAATGAACTTCCTAAACCCAGCACTCTTAGCACGTGCTTTCCTATTCTTTGCTTTCCCAAGCTCAATGTCGGGAGATAAAGTTTGGATAGCAGAAAAAGCAGACGCATTTTCAGGAGCAACGCCTCTTGCAGAAATGATGGTGGGTGGTCATCACCCTTCCTTATCTTTCTTAGATATGGTTATTGGATTTATGCCAGGCTCAATTGGTGAAACATCAGTGATTGCAATTCTATTAGGAGGAATTCTTCTTCTAATAACAGGGATTGCAAACTGGAGGATAATGCTTTCAGTATTTCTTGGGGGAACATTTATGGGTCTAATTTTTAATTTCTTTGGTTCCAACTCATACACACAACTTCCATTCTACTACCATTTTGTTATGGGAGGTTTTATGTTTGGAGCAGTCTTTATGGCAACCGACCCAGTTACTGCATCACAAACAAATAGAGGGAAATGGATATATGGTTTCTTAATTGGACTTATGGCGGTACTTATTCGTGTAGTAAACCCTGCATACCCAGAAGGAATGATGTTATCGATATTACTTCTAAACGTTTTTGCACCACTTATAGATTATTTTGTAGTGGATTCAAATATTAGAAAAAGAAAGAAACGTTGGAATTTGAAAGGAGGAGAAAATGTTTAGTAATAGATACATTTTTATATATGCAACAGTATTAGTTGTTTTTTCAGCACTTATTCTAACCTTAGCGGCTGTTGGACTAAAACCATTCCAAGACAAGAATATTAGAGTGGAGAAGATGCAACAACTATTAGGAGCTGTTGGTGTTGAATCTGATGCAAAGAATGCAGAAGAATTATTCAATAAGTATTTTACAGAACAACATGCTGTTAATAGCAAAGGAGAGATTATAGGTTCTGTGGTAAATGGCAAACAAGTAAAGGGAGATATCAATCCATTTGCTCTAGACATTAAAAAAGAAATGGCTTTAGTTAAGGCTAATAATCCTTCAGCAAGTCTTCCAATATATATATTCGAAAAAGATGGGAAGAAATCCTATGTTGTTCCAGTAAATGGAAATGGACTATGGGGAGGAATCTGGGGAAATATTGCTTTTGCAGAAGATCTAAACACTATTGTAGGAGTTAATTTCGACCATAAATCAGAAACCCCTGGTCTTGGGGCAGAAATAGCTACCACATCTTTTCAAGATCAATTTAAAGGTAAGACAATTTTTGATGGAGATGATTTCAAATCTGTTGAGGTAATAAAGAGAGCGGATAAAAATAATCCCCATCAAGTTGATGCAATTTCTGGAGGAACAATAACCTCTAACGGAGTTTCCAAGATGTTACAAAACTGCTTGAAATACTATATCCCTTATTTTAACTCCCTAAAAAATTAATCTTATGGCAGATATAAATTTTAAACTAATAAAGAATCCTTTATCCAAGGAAAACCCAATCACGGTACAAGTTTTGGGTATTTGTTCTGCTTTGGCTGTTACTGCTAAGCTAGAACCAGCAGTGGTAATGTCTTTAAGTGTTATTGCTGTTGTGGTATTATCCAACTTGATAGTATCTCTTTTAAGAAAAACAATACCTTCAAGAATTAGAATTATTGTTCAATTGGTAATAGTTTCGCTCCTAGTAATCTTAGTTGACCAAGTTCTTAAAGCCTTTGTTTACGAAGTAAGCAAACAATTATCAGTATTTGTTGGACTTATTATCACAAACTGTATTGTAATGGGACGACTTGAAGCCTTTGCTATGAGTAATAAACCATTTGATTCAGTCTTAGATGGGATTGGAAATGGATTAGGCTATTCTGTAATCCTTATTACTGTTGGATTTATTAGAGAACTTTTTGGTAGTGGCACTCTTTGGGGCTACCCAATAATACCACAATCATTCTACGAAATGGGCTACCAAAACAATAGTTTAATGATAATGCCTCCAATGGCACTAATAATTGTTGGAATAATAATATGGATACAAAGATCAAGGAATAAAGATCTTTGCGAAAACTAGTAACACTTAAGAATTTGAAATTATGCAAGAAATAATAAATATATTCGTAAAGTCAATCTTTGTTGACAATATGATTTTTGCCTTCTTCTTAGGGATGTGTTCCTATTTGGCAGTATCTAAAACTGTTAAAACATCCATAGGATTAGGCTTAGCAGTAGTATTCGTCCTATTAATAACCGTTCCTGTAAACTACCTTATCGATAATTTCCTCCTAAAAGAAGGAGCCTTAGCTTGGATTAGCCCAAAACTAGCAACAATAGACCTAAGTTATCTAAGCTTTATTATCTTTATAGCAGTAATTGCTGCAATGGTACAGCTTGTTGAAATGTTTGTAGAAAAAACATCTCCTGTTCTCTATGCCCAATTAGGAATATTCCTCCCTCTTATAGCAGTAAACTGTGCTATACTTGGAGCCTCCCTATTTATGCAAGAAAGACAATATTCAAATATAGGTGAAGTAACAGCCTTTGCATTAGGATCAGGAATAGGATGGTTTTTGGCAATTGTTGGAATTGCAGCCATAAGAGAAAAATTACGTTATTCTCAAATACCTGCCCCCCTAAAAGGACTAGGTATTACCTTTATTATAACAGGACTTATGGCAATAGCATTTATGAGCTTTTTAGGAATAAAATTATAGGACTAAACCAAACTTAGAAGAAATGGTAAAAATATTAATAATAAGCGTATTAGTTTTCTTAGTAATTATCCTCCTACTTGTTTGGATGTTACTATATGCCCGAAAGAAACTACTACCACAAGGAGAGGTTAAATTAACAATTAACGGAGAGAAAGAAATCATCGTTCAACCGGGATCAACCTTACTTTCAACCCTTGCAGAAAACAAAATATACCTTCCCTCAGCTTGTGGAGGAGGAGGAACATGTGGACTATGTAAATGTCAGATAACAGAAGGAGGAGGAGAAGTTCTTCCAACCGAAAAGCCACATCTTAGCCGTAAGGAACAAATGAATAATGTACACCTTAGTTGCCAAGTGAAAGTTAGGCAGGATATGAAAGTGCAAATACCAGACGAAGTATTTGGAATAAAGAAATGGGAATGCGAAGTGGTATCCAATTGCAATGTGGCAACCTTTATAAAAGAATTTGTAGTAAAGCTTCCAGAGGGAGAGAGATTAAATTTCCGCTCAGGAGGATATATACAAATTGATGTTCCAAAATGTCAAGTAGATTTTAAGGATATTGAAGTATCTGACAAATACCACGAAGACTGGGATAAGATGAAAATTTGGGATCTGCAAATGAAGAATCCAGAACCAGTATATAGAGCCTATTCAATGGCAAACCACCCAGCCGAAGGCAATATAGTGATGTTAAATATTAGAATAGCAACCCCACCATTTGACAGAAAAGCAGGAGGATTTAAAAAAGTTAATCCAGGAATATGTTCTTCCTATATTTGGGCACTTAAACCAGGCGACAAAGTAAATATTTCAGGACCATATGGCGACTTCTTTATAAAGGATACCAATAAGGAAATGATGTTTATTGGAGGAGGAGCAGGAATGGCACCAATGCGTTCTCATATATTCGACCAATTTATAACCAAAAACACCCATCGCAAAGCTACATTTTGGTATGGAGGACGTTCCCTAAGAGAATTATTCTACTGCGATCACTTTGAAGAAATTGAAAGAGATCACGAAAACTTTAAATTCCATATTGCATTAAGCGAACCAAAGCCAGAAGACAACTGGAATGGATATATAGGCTATATTCATCAGGTAATCTTTGATAATTACCTAAACAACCATCCCGAACCAGAAGAAATAGAATACTATCTTTGCGGTCCAAAACTAATGACAGATGCAGTAGTATCTATGTTAGATAAATTAGGAGTGCCAAAAGAGAATATAATGTTTGACGACTTCGGAAACTAATAACCTATTAGCCAAAGAAAGCATTAGACTAATGATAATAGGCGAGAAAATAAAGAATATAAATTTCAATCAAATCACTCTTGGAGAAGAATACGATGACTGTATCTTCTCCAACTGTGATTTTTCAGGGATGATAATAGATAATACAATCTTTGAAGACTGTATCTTTGACTCATGTAATTTCAGCCTGGCAAAGATAGAAGCCTCCCTTCGAGACGTTTATTTTAAGGAATGCAAAATGACAGGCACAAATTTCACAAAACTAAAAAGCTTTTCATCCTTTAGCTTTGAAAAATCTAATTTAGAATATGCCACATTTATGAGGGCAAAACTCCGAAAAACCAAATTCACTGATACAAGCCTAATAGAAGTGGATTTTTCTCAGACCGACCTCACAATGTCAGTACTTAAAAACTGCGACCTAAGCCGAGCCCTATTCTCCAACACCAACTTAGAGAAAGCCGACCTAAGCACATCCTATAATTTCGTAATCGATCCCAATAACAATAAGATAAAAAAAGCCATATTCTCCAAAGAAGGACTAATAGGCCTAGTACTATCATTTGGAATAAGAATAATAGATTAGCAACCCCTCAAAAATAAAACCCCAAAACAATTTACTGAATCACCGTTTTAAAAAAATGAAACGAAGATTCAAGAAATTAAAACGGTGATTCATTAAGACCCCTTCTTTTCAAATTTAAACCCCTTCTTTTTTAAAAAAGGTTAAGTCTTTTTCAATTTATATTAAGTCTTTTTCTAAAAAGAGTAAGTCTTTTTTTATAAA
>JALNVJ010000004.1 GCA_023227645.1 Bacteroidales bacterium
AAACAGGTGGTAAAAAGTTAAACTTTGTTGGGCTGTATTGGTCGTTACGCATATATCTTAGTTGATTTATTAACTTGCAAATGTACGTTTTTTTTTAAAATATATGCTTAAATTAGATATTATTAGTAATGTCTAGTATTTTCTTAACCTTTATCAATTTCATTTCAAAAAATAATCGTATCTTCGCACTTTAAAAATACTAAGTAAAAGAATACGAAAAATGTACTCAGAAAACGAAAAAATTGTAAAGGTTGATATTGAGAAGCAGATGAAGTCTGCCTACATTGATTATGCAATGAGTGTTATTGTTTCTCGTGCCCTCCCTGACGTTAGAGACGGAATGAAACCTGTTCATCGTAGAATATTATATGCAATGAACGATATGGGAATGTTTTACAATACATCTACTAAGAAAAGTGCTAGAATAGTAGGGGAAGTTCTTGGTAAATATCACCCACATGGAGATAGTTCTGTATATATGGCAATGGTTCGTTTAGCTCAATCTTGGTCAATGATATACAAACTAATAGATGGTCAAGGTAACTTTGGATCAATTGATAATGACCCTCCAGCTGCTATGCGTTATACTGAGGCACGTTTAGCAAAGATTTCAAATGAAGTTTTAGCCGATATTGATAAAGATACAGTTGATTTTCAAAATAATTTTGATGATAGTTTAACAGAACCTACTGTACTTCCAACCAAAATACCTATTCTATTAATTAATGGGGCTTCAGGAATTGCTGTTGGTATGGCAACTAATATGGCACCTCATAATTTAACTGAGGTTTTAAATGGAACAATGGCATATATCGACAATAATGAAATCACTATTGATGAATTAATGCAATATATTAAGGCTCCTGACTTTCCAACTGGTGGAATAATCTACGGTTATGAAGGTGTAAAGGAAGCATATCATACGGGAAGAGGACAAGTTGTTATGAGAGGAGAGGCAACTATTGAAGCAGGACCGAATGGTCATGATCAGATAATTGTATCATCAATTCCATACCAAGTAACAAAGTCTGAAATGATTCGTCGTCAAGCTCAACTTGCTGATGAAAAGAAAATAGAAGGTATTGCTGAAATTAGAGATGAAAGTAATAAAGATGGAATAAGAATTGTTTATAGATTGAAAAGAGACGCAATGTCTAATGTAGTTTTAAATAAACTTTATCAATATTCTGACCTTCAATCTTCTTTCTCAATTAATAGCATTGCTTTAGTTAATGGCAGACCTCGAATGCTTAATTTAAAAGAAATTATTAAGTACTTTGTTGACCATAGAATTGAAGTTGTTGAAAGAAGAACAAGATACGAACTTGCTGAGGCAGAGAAAAGAGCTCATATTTTAGAAGGTTTATTAAAGGCATTAGATTTTATAGATGAGATTATTGCCCTTATTCGATCATCTCAAACAGTACAAGAAGCAAGAGATTCAATGTCTGAAAAATGGGGATTCTCTGAACTTCAAACAAGAGCTATTGTCGAGATGCGTCTTCGTCAACTTGCAGCTTTGGAAAGAGAAAAGCTACAAAGTGAATACGATGAATTGATGAAATTTATCCAAAGATGCTTAGATATTCTTAATAATCATGATGTATTAATGCAGGTTATTAAAGATGAATTACTTGAAATAAAAGAAAAATTTGGGGACCAAAGATATACTAGAATAGAATATTCTTCTTCTGATTTTAAAATTGAGGATATGATTGCTGACGAAGAGATTGTAATTACAATCTCACATCTTGGTTATATCAAACGTACTCTTTTATCTGAATATAAGGTACAAAATAGAGGTGGAAAGGGATCAAGAGGTGCAAAATCAAGAGACGAAGACTTTATTGAACATATATACACTGCTACAATGCATAATTACATTCTTTTCTTTACAGAAAAAGGACGTTGTTATTGGATGAGAGCTTTTGAGATTCCTGAAGGTACAAAAGTTTCAAAAGGAAGAGCAATTCAAAATCTTATAAGTCTTGAACCAGACGATAATGTTAAAGCATATATTAACACAAAAGATTTAAAGGATCTAGAATATGTAAATAACAATTACATTATTTTATGTACAAAGAATGGTATAATAAAGAAAACTACACTTGCAGCTTACTCACGTCCAAGAATTAATGGAATTAATGCAGTAACTATTCGTGAAGGAGATGTGCTTTTGGAAGCTAAACTAACTAATGGAAACCACGAAATTTTTATGGCACTTCATAGTGGTAATTGCATTCGTTTCTCAGAATCAAAAGTAAGACCAATGGGAAGAAATGCATCTGGCGTGAAAGGAATAACCCTTAGAAATGAAGAAGATTTTGTGATTGGCATGGTTTCTGTGGAGAATGCAGAAAAGGATATACTTGTTGTTTCTGAAAAAGGATATGGAAAACGCTCCGCAGTAGATGAGTATCGTTATACTAATAGAGGAGGGAAAGGTGTTAGAACATTAAAAATAACAGAAAAGACAGGTAACCTTATTTCAATTAAAGATGTTGATGATACTGGTGACTTAATGATTATAAATAAATCAGGTATAACAATTAGAATTGCTGTAAAAGACCTTAGAATTTTAGGTCGAGCAACTCAAGGAGTTAGGCTAATTAAGTTAAAAGGAGATGATGAAATTGCTGCTGTATGTAGAATTGACGCTTCTGATGATGATGAGGATATTGAAAGAGTAGCTATTGATGGGGAAGAAATCATTGATGATGGAATAGAAGATATTGAAGAAATTGATGATGTTGAAGAAGTAGAGGAAGAGGAAATAGAGGAAGCTGATGAAGAAATAAATGAAGACAAAGAATAAAAAATACATTTATTAAATAAAATAACACCTGAAAAAGATGAAAAGAATAATTTTATTTCTAGCATTTCTAGTATTTGGAATAAGTGCTAATGCTCAAACAATGAAGGTTCAAAGTGCCTATGCTGATATGAAAAACAAGCGTTTGGCACAAGCAAAGAAGAATATTGATGCAGCATGTGAACATGAAAGTACAAAATCTGATGCAAAAACATGGCATTATGCTGGCTTGATTTATGCAAAACTAGTTGAAGTATCTCAAACAGATGAAAAACTGTATAAAAAACAAAAAATTGATATTCCAATTCCTGAGCTTGCACAAAAATCGAGGCTTGCATTGGAAAAATCTATTGAAATAGAGAGAGTAGCTCAAACATCAGAGTTCGTAGGAGCAAACACAAATACTTTGAACTATGTAATTATTTACCAATTCGATATTGCTTTAAACACATTTAACTCGGGAAAATATGCAGAATCAGTTCCGCTTTTTGAAGAAGTTGTAAAAGGCGCCAAAGCTGCAAGAAATAAAGAAGTTGAAATGAAGTCTGATTTCTGTATTGCAATGGCTTATGATGCAACAAAAGAAAAAGATAAAGCAGTTGAAATGTATCGTCAACTTGTTAAACAAAATACAAAAGAAGAAGCTGTATATATTAACTTATTTATTGCTAATAAAAAATCTAATGAACTAGATAAAGCAATTAATGTTTTGAAAGTAGGAGTAAGAAACCTTCCAGGAAACTATAGATTAATTGGATTGCTTTCTGGTGCATATGTTGAATCAGGTAATAAAGAGGAAGCTGATAAAACAATCGCAACCCTTAAATCTATTGCCGATACTATTACAGAAAATAAACCTTCAGTACTTGTAATTATTGGAGATGTATTAAGAGATGCTAATAATAATGCAGAAGCAATTACTATGTATAATCAATCCTTAGAATTAAAACCAATTCAAACTGAGGCAAATTATGGCTTAGGAGTATTATATTTTAATTCAGCAGTAGATTTAAAAGAAAAGGCAGACAAACTTCCATTTGATGCAACTAAAGAGTACGACAAACTTCAAAAAGAATCAAAAGGAAATTTCTCTTTAGCAATACCATATTTTGAAAAAGTATTAGCAATAAAATCAAAAGATATCAACACATTAAATGCTTTAAAAATTATCTATTCAAGATTGGAGATGACAGATAAATATAAAGAAGTTAATGCAGTTCTTGATTCACTTAGATAAAAAATATTACAAACCAAATTTAATAAAAAAGCTCTCAATTTTAATTTATTGAGAGCTTTTTTTAATTTTTTGAATCCCCGTTTTATTTTATTGAATCCCTGTTTTAATTTCCTAGATCTTTGTTTCAGTAAATTCTTTCTTTGTATTGTTTTATTTAACCTTTATATACGAAATTCAATTTAAAAAATCAGTTTAATTTTTATTTTAATGATTTTAGTTTATATTTGCAGTGATATTCTGAGTGATAAATTAAAATAATTACTACAATGGAAGCAAAATTCTATAGTTTTAAGGCTAATTCTATACTAGGACAAGAAATAAGTATGGAAACTTATAGAGGCAAAACAATTTTGGTTGTAAATACAGCAAGCAAATGTGGATTTACGCCTCAATTTGAAGGTTTAGAGTTATTGTATCAAAAATATAAGGATAAAGGCTTAGTAATTCTTGGTTTTCCTTGTAATCAATTTGCTAATCAAGAGCCAGGTGATGATAAATCAATTTCTGAGGGTTGTTTAATTAATTATGGTGTAAGCTTCCCAATGTTTTCTAAGATTAATGTTAATGGATCCAATGCTCATGAGATTTATAAGTATTTAAAAAAGGAATTGGGCGGTTGGTTTGGTAATAGCATAAAATGGAATTTTCGAAGTTTTTAATAGATAAGAATGGTAAGCCAATTGAAAGGTTTGCGCCTTCATTTCAGCCAGAAAGAATTGATCTTATTTTAGAAAAACTGCTTAAATAGTTTTTCTTATTGCATAAAAGTAAATTGAATTAGATTGGCTCCCATTTGAAGAGCTTTTAATCGGGATTGTGGTGAGTCGTTATGAACTTCTTCATCTTCCCATCCATCTCCTAAATCTGTTTCATAACTAA
This sequence comes from Bacteroidales bacterium, assembly GCA_023227645.1. Lineage (GTDB taxonomy): Bacteria > Bacteroidota > Bacteroidia > Bacteroidales > P3 > UBA10566. The sequence goes on from JALNVJ010000004.1 coordinate 4,929, forward strand.
AAAAGCAAATTAGTCTTCCTTCCCAAAATAGTCCATAACCTTTTGGTGGTTTACCGTCGTGTTCGTGAATTTTTGGTAATCCATTTGGAAATTGATACTTTTGATGATAGATTGGATGGTTAAAAGGTATTTCAACAAATTCAAGCTCAGGAAATACTTTTTTCATTTGTGGCTCTATAAATTTTCTTAGTCCATAGTTGTCATCAATATGCAGGAAGCCTCCCCCAAGAAGATAATTTCTTAGGTTTTTTGTTTCTTGGTCAGAAAATATAACATTTCCGTGCCCTGTTAGATGGCAGAATGGATAAAGGAATATTTCTGAACTACCTATATCAATTGTGGCATAGTCAGACGATAGGCTAGTTCCTAATTCTTTATTGGTGAAGTTAATGAGGTTAGTTAATGAGGTTGGATTTGCATACCAATCACCTCCTCCATTATATTTTATTAGTGCAAGAGTGTTTTTTTGCCCAAATGATGTTATTGATAAAACTATTAAGGCTAATAGTATGATTGTTTTTCTCATTGATTTAGTGAATGAATGATATTTACAACATATATTCCTGCTGTTTCAGTTCTTAATCTTTCTTTTCCAAGTGTTATTGTTTGAAAATTATTCTTTATAGCTTCTTCAACCTCTTTTTCAGAGAAATCACCTTCAGGTCCAATAACTATTAATACGCTTTCTTTTGGTTTATAGATATCTTTAATCTGATTTCTATTATCGCCAATGCAATAGCCAATTAATTTATTTTTTTCTGTGGAGTTATTAATTACTTGGAGTAGGGGAGTTGGGGAGTTGAGTTTTGGCATATAAGCTTTAAGTGATTGTTTCATTGCTGAAATAATTATCTTTTCTAGTCTTTCATGCTTAAGTACATCTCTTTCTGAATGCTGACAAATAATAGGAGTAATTTCATCTATTCCTATTTCGGTTGCTTTTTCCAAAAACCATTCTATTCTTGATATGTTTTTAGTTGGAGCAATTGCAATATGTAGGTAATAGTCTCTTTTATTATACTCCTCTTTTGTATTTACTATTTTAACTATACATGCTCTTGGATTGGCTTCAAGAATATCTGCTTCAAAAAGATTACCCTTTCCATCGGTTAAATGAACTTTATCGCCTTCTTTTTGCCTTAGGACCTTAATTAAATGTTGCGATTCTTCCTTCCCAAGAGTGAATATTTGGTTAGGATTTATATCAGGACAATAGAATAGTTGCATTGATTTACTTTATAAACTATATGCTACACCAATAGAAGCAAAAATATTTAATAAACCTTGAGTTGTAACTTTTCCAGAGGTTTCACTTAATATAGGTTTGCCTGATTGATTTCTATAATAGAAAGGAGTCATTGCTTCGAAAGTATGTCCTCCAGTATAATCAACACCAACTTGAGCTCTTAATCTAATATCTCTATTTAGTTCATACATTCCACCAATATATGCTTTTGCACAAGGTAATACATGTGTTATTTTTATTTCATTTTCTGCATTATAATATGAAATAAGTTCATTTTTATAGTCTTTTTCTCTAAGCATCATTTTTATTCCGGCATCTAAGCCAAGGAAATAATGCATTTTATTTTTAGTTATATAGAAATTATATGATAGCATTACAGGAACATATCCAAAGCTATTATATTTTGAAAAAGTAAGGTTATAAGGTGTTCCTATTGGTTCAACGTCAAAATTTGCTCCTTTAAAATATGTATATCCTAAATATAATCCCAGACCATAAGCTGTTGTTGTATAACCTTTCTTTCTTCCTGATTTATATTGATAAGCAACATTGAAGCCATAACCCAATGGATTAAGATCTGCATTTTGCCCCATCATCATATTTCCTTCAGTGTTTAGCATAATAAAATATTCTGGTGGCGTTGCCATATAGTTTCCCTTACGCCAATCTTGAGAAAATACATTGATTGCAACAATGTTAATTAAAAAGAAAAACAAGATTTTTTTCATACCAATTATATATTTAATTGTAATTTATCATTAATTCAGCGTGCCAAAATTACGAATAATATTTGAAATTGCAAATTTTCTTTTATCTTTGTAGCAAAAATAATATGAATAATAGAATTTGTGATATACTTAATATTAAATCTCCTGTAATTTCAGGGGGAATGGTATGGTGTAGTGGATGGGAGTTAGCCTCTGCAGTAAGTAACGAGGGTGGTCTTGGGTTAGTTGGTGCAGGTTCAATGACTCCTGATGTATTAAGAGAACATATTAAGAAGTGTAAACTTGCAACAAATAAAACTTTTGGGGTAAATATTCCTCTAATGAATCCTAATTCTTCAAAACAAATTGATATAGTTATTGAAGAAAAGGTTCCTGTTGTTTTTACTTCAGCTGGTAATCCTGCCACATATACTCAAAAATTAATCGATAATGGAGTTAAAGTTGTGCATGTTGTTGCAAATGAAAAGTTTGCACTTAAAGCACAAGAGGCAGGTGTTTCTGCCATTGTTTGTGAAGGATTTGAAGCTGGAGGTCATAATGGGAAAGAAGAAACAACAACTATGGTATTAATAAATCAATTGGTTGGTAAACTTAATATTCCAATTATTGCTGCAGGAGGAATTGCAAAAGGAGAACAAATACTTGTAATGATGGTTTTGGGAGCAGAAGGAGTTCAGATAGGTTCACTATTTGCCGCAAGTAAGGAGTCCTCAGCTCATATAAACTTTAAACAAGCAATAGTCGATGCTACTGAAGGAGATACAATGCTCTTTCTTAGAAAGCTTTCTCCAACACGCCTTTTGAAAGGAGGTTTCTATCAAAAAATACAAGAAGCAGAACAAAAAGGAGCTTCTAAGGAAGAATTATTAGAAATTATTGGAGTTGGAAAAACAAGGATAGGGATGTTTGAAGGCAATGTGGAAGAGGGAGAATTGGAAATTGGACAAGTAAGTTCTTTAATTAACGAAATAATGAGTATTGAGGACATTTTTACAAAACTTAGAAAAGAATATTCTGAGGCTCTTGTAAGAATGCAGTCAATAAACAAATCTATTTAACAATATAATAACAAATAATATGCAACCAGATTTTATTTTTGAAACAAGTTGGGAAGTTTGTAATAAGGTAGGAGGAATTCACACCGTTATTTCAACTAAAGCAAAAACGCTAGTCGAAAAGTATAATGATAATTATATGTTGATTGGTGCTGATATTATTAGAGGGAAGGGGCAAGTTTCAGAGTTTGAAGAGGATACCTGTATATTAAAAAGTTGGAAAGCTTATGCGGAATCTAAAGGTCTAAGAATTAGAATTGGGAGATGGAAAATTCAATCAGAGCCTTTGGTTGTTTTGGTTGATTTTACTCATTTTTTTGCTCAAAAGGACGAGTTGTTTGAAGAGTTTTGGAAAGAATATGGACTTGATAGCATAACAGGTCAATGGGATTATGTTGAGCCTGTTTTGTTTGGTTATGCTGCTGCAAAGGTTATTGAATCTTATTATGAGTTCTATTTATCTTCGCAAGATAAAATTATTACTCAATGGCATGAATGGATGACTGGCTCTGGTATTCTATATCTTAAAAAGCATTGTCCTCAAATTGCAACATCATTTACAACTCACGCCACAGTTTTGGGAAGAAGCATAGCAGGAAACAATCTTCCTCTATATTCAGAACTTAAACATTATGAACCAAATCAAGTTGCTGACCAGTTCAATGTTAGAGCAAAGTACTCATTAGAGAAAATATCTGCAAAAAATGCTGATAGCTTTACTACTGTTAGCGAACTAACTAATTACGAATGTAAGCAGTTTTTTGGCAAGAGTGTTGATATTGTAACTCCTAATGGGTTTGAACCAACCTTTGTTCCTAATAAAGAGAATTTTGAAGGGAAAAAATTAATTGCAAGACAAAGAATAACTAATATTGTTCAAGCTCTAACTAATCAAAAAATTGATGATAATGCATTATTGATAATTAATAGTGGTCGTTATGAGTTTAATAATAAGGGAATAGATGTTTTTATTAATGCAATGGGAGAGTTGAATAGGAAAAAACTAACACGACAAATTGTTGCTGTTATTGCTGTACCAGCTCATAATGTTGATATATATAAATCTTTATTAGGGAAAATTGATAATCCAAACTTTTCAGAACCAACAACTAATCAATACTTAACTCACCATCTATTTGATCCAGAGCATGACCCTATCCTTAGAATAATTAAAAAAAATGAATTAAATAATTCAATAAATGATAATGTTAAGATAATGTTTATTCCTTCTTATCTTGATGGAAATGATGGCATAGTTAATCTTAGTTATTTTGATTTTTTAATTGGATTTGATATTTCTATATTTCCGTCTTATTACGAGCCTTGGGGATATACTCCAATGGAATCGATGGCATTTCATATTCCTTCAATAACTACTAATTTGGCTGGATTTGGTTTATGGATTGAAGAACAAACAAAAGGGCTTAAAGGTGCATTAGCAGTTATTCATAGAATGGATGGGGAAAGTTCTAAGGTTGTAAGTGATATTGTAATAAAAATTGAAGAAACTCTAAATCTTTCAGAAAATGAAACTATTTCATTAAGAGAGAAAGCTTTCGAAATATCTCAATCAACTCTTTGGGATAATCTTATTCAATATTATTATAAGTCTTATGAGATTGCTCTTTTAGAATCTGAAAAAAGAATTGATCAATACATACATAAACAACCAATAAAAGAAAGGAGTAAATTTATTCATTCTTGGGGAGAAGAACCTTCATGGAAAAAAGTATTGATTGCTCAGTCTCTTCCTAAAAGATTAGAGGGTTTGGAACGTTTAAGCCAAAATCTTTGGTGGACATGGAATGCAGAAGCAAGAGATATATTCTATTTAATTAATGATATTAAGTTTGAAGAATTGAATAGGAGTCCAATTCATCTTATTGAAAATTTAACTCCGCAAGACTTTAACCGATTATTAAATGATGAAGTCTTTATTGAAAAATTAGATTCAGTTGTCCAACAGTTTGATAATTATATTAAAGAAGCAGAAGAAAAAAAAGGGAAATTAGTTGCTTATTTTTCAATGGAATTTGGGATCCATGATACACTTAAAATCTTTTCCGGTGGTTTGGGAATGTTGGCAGGAGATTATCTTAAAGAAGCTTCTGATTCTAATAAAAATATGATAGGTATAGGTCTACTTTATCGTTATGGTTATTTTTCTCAACATATTACCAAAAATGGAGAACAAATATCTCAGCTATCCCCACAGAAGTTTTCTCATCTTCCAATTAAAGCTGTTACAGATGAAAAAGGTGAATGGAAGAAGATAGCCATTAATTTACCCGGAAGAGATGTATATGCAAAAATTTGGTGTTGTGATATTGGAAGGGTACCTCTTTATTTACTAGATACCGATATTGATGAAAACGAGCCAGAGGATAGAGCAATTACTAATCAATTATATGGTGGAGATTGGGAACATAGGCTCAAACAAGAAATTCTTTTAGGTATTGGTGGGGTTAGGATGTTGAAAGAATTGAATATTGAACCAATTGTTTATCATTCTAACGAAGGGCATTCTGCTTTTAATTCTCTGGAAAGAGTAAGAGAAATGATTCATAACAAAAGAATACCTTTTGTTCAAGCAAGAGAAATAATTCGCTCTTCTACTCTTTTCACTACACACACACCCGTTCCTGCTGGTCATGATGTATTTTCTGAGGATTTAATAAGAGCTTATCTCGCACATTTATCTGAAAGTATTGATTTGTCATGGGAAGATTTTATTGCCTTAGGAAGATTTAATAGTTCTGATAAGAATGAGAAATTTTCTATGAGTATCTTAGCTCTTAATTTCTCTCAGGAGGTTAATGGAGTGAGTAAGATTCACGGAAGGGTTAGCAGAGAAATGTTTGCTAAATTTTATCCAGGCTATTTCCCAAGAGAGTTACATATTGATTATGTTACTAATGGAGTTCACCAACCAACTTGGGTTGATAGAAAATGGAGTGCTTTCTATAATGATGTTTTTACAAAAGATTATATTAATGATCAATCCAATCCTAAGTATTGGGAAAAGATCTACTCGGTTGAGGATAAGAGAATTTGGGACTTACATCAATCAACAAAGGCTGACTTAGTTGAATTTATGATGAATAGGTTAAAAAATGAACTTATTAATAGGGCAGAAGATCCAAAATTATTTAGTAAAGTTAAGGAGAGGTTTACTAAAAATGCTCTAACAATTGGATTTGCTAGACGTTTTGCAACCTATAAAAGAGCGCATCTTCTATTTACTAATATGGAAAGATTAGATAGGCTGGTTAATAATATAGAAAAACCAGTTCAATTTATTTTTGCTGGTAAGGCTCATCCTGCAGATAAAGCAGGTCAAGATTTAATAAAAAGGATAATAGAGGTTTCTAAAATGCCACAATTCATAGGAAAAATCATATTTATTGAAAACTATGATATGTATGTTGCTAAGTATTTAGTTAGGGGAGTTGATGTTTGGTTAAATACACCTACACGTCCTTTAGAAGCATCAGGAACTTCGGGAGAAAAGGCTGCAATGAATGGAGTTTTAAATTTTTCAGTTCTCGATGGATGGTGGGCAGAAGGATATAAAGAAGGAGCTGGTTGGGCTTTAGCAGAAGAACAACTTTATAAAGCAGATGAATATCAAAATGCTTATGATGCAGAGATGATATATGAAATATTTGAAGATAAAATAATACCTGCATACTATAATCAAGATGAAGAAGGAGTAAGTAAGGAATGGGTAGGCTATATGAAAAATAATATTGCGAAAATAGCTCCTCATTTTACTATGAAGCGTCAATTAGATGATTATTATAATAAGTTTTACAATAAACTCTTTGACCGTTATGAACTTCTAACTGAAAACAATCTACAGAAAACAAGAGAATACGCTGCTTGGAAGCATAGGATGAGAAGACAATGGAATAAAATTGAATTAATTGACTTACAAGTTCCTGATTCAGTTAATAAAAAAATAAATATGGAGGATGAATTTTTAATAAAATTCACCCTATATATTAATGATATTAATCCTGATCACTTAGGGGCAGAAGTAATTCTTGCAGGGAAAGAAAATGATATAATAAGTGATTTGGAAAAGGTTTACCAAATGGAAATAGTAAATTATTCACATAATAAAATAACATTTGAAATTAAGATACTTCCTTTTGCTGCAGGTGTTTATAACTATAGTATTAGGGTATTTCCTAAGCATACATTGATGCCTCATAGAATGGATTTTCCTCTTTTAAAATGGATATAATGAAAATAATATTAAATTTGCATCTTCAATTAAATTTTGAATCATAATTAATGAAAAGACCAATTAAAAATATACTTGCTATATTGATATTACCTTTCTTTTTAGCTTCATGCCATAAAGATGACAAAAATGCAGAGGTTAATAAGGTTGTTGAAGATTTTTATGTATATCTAAATGAAAAGAATTTAGATAAGATAAAAGAAATATCAACTAATAGAGCTGATAGATACTTCGAATTTGTTTTTACTCTTGGCAAAGATATGGTTACTATCGATTCAATTAATATTATTCAAACCATAATTGAGGGTAATTCTGCAAATATTGATGTAGAGACATTTGATAATTACGGCAATACTATGATTTATCATTGGTATTTAATAAAAGTAAAAGAGAAATGGAAAATTAATAAACTAGATGGATATAAGGCAGAAAAAATATTAACAAAAAAAGATATAGAATATTCAAAGAAAAACAATCCTCCAAAGGATAAAACTGAAAAACTGAAATAATAACTAATTTAAGCTATGATAAAAAGAATATTATATATTATTAATTTAATTTTTGCACTATTTCTTCTTCTAACCTATGCCTCAGCATTTGTTCCTCCTCATATAGCTCCTAAGTTTTCAATACTTACTTTCTTTTATCCAATATTATTATTTATTAATATTAGTTTTATCATTTTTTGGTTGTTTACAAAATGGAGATATATAATTATTCCTCTTATCATTATTCTTATTAGGGTTGATTATATACCTACTCTTTTTGGAATGTCCTCACAAAAACATAGACCTCCAATTGAAAACACTGACATCAAACTATTAAGTTATAATGTATGTTCATTTCATTATAACACAGAGTGGAATGAAAGTAAGGATAAGAAAATTGATTCAATCTTTACTTATATTAAAGAACTAAACCCATCAATAATTTCATTTCAAGACTATCACTCAAAAAGGGATAAGAAATCATTTCATAATAGATTAGTAAATACTTTAGGCTTTAAATATTATTATACCCCAAGATATAATAAGTATAATATTTCTGGGAATATTATCTATTCTAAATACCCAATCATCCAATCAGGAGTTCTTTTTCCAACCAAAGAAGCAAGTAATTCTTATATATACTCCGATATTCAAATTAATGAGCAAACAACCATTAGAGTTATTAATCTCCATCTAACATCTTATCAACTTCAAGACCAAGATAAAGAAGTTTTTTCCAAACTAAAAGGAGGAGAAATAGACCCTAATATGAACGAAAAAACAAAACCAATTCTTCAAAAACTTATATGGGCAAATTCTAAACGAAGTTATGAAGTTGAAGAATTGGAACCTGTTATTAATAAATCCAATATGCCAACAATTGTTATGGGAGACTTCAACGACACCCCATTCTCCTATACATATAAGAAATTATCAAAGAAACTATGTGATGCTTTTGTGGCTAAGGGACAAGGGTTTGGCACCACTTATAATGGAGATGTTCCTGCTTATAGGATAGATTATATTCTATACGATAAAGAATATTTTAAGGTTAAAAGCTTTGAAAGAGAAATACTTGAATATTCAGACCATTATCCAATTTCAACTATGCTAAGCCTTAATCTTCCAAAGAAATAATAATGTTAAGCATAAAAGATAGGTATCAATTCTTTATTGAATATTTCAAAAATGAAATGCCGATAGCAGAAAGTGAGTTAATCTATAAAAACCCCTTTCAACTACTTGTTGCAGTCATCCTATCAGCACAATGCACAGATAAAAGAGTAAATATGGTTACTCCTAAACTCTTTGAGAAATACCCAACACCTGAAGCTCTATCAAACTCAACTCAAGAGGAAGTTTATATTATTATTAGATCTGTTACTTATCCAAATAATAAATCAAAGAATTTAGTTTCAATGGCAAAGAAGCTAGTTGAGAAATTCAATTCAGTTATTCCAGATGATGCAAATAAGCTACAAGAATTGGATGGAGTAGGACGTAAAACAGCCAATGTTGTTACCTCAGTTCTTTTCAACCAGCCTAATATGCCAGTCGACACACACGTATTTAGAGTATCTGCAAGAATAGGACTAACCACAAACGCCAAAACTCCACTTGAAGCAGAAAAACAGCTAACAAAACATTTTCCTAAAGATATAATTCCAATTGCTCATCATTGGCTAATCCTTCATGGAAGATATATCTGTATAGCACGAAAGCCAAAATGTATAAAATGTGGACTAAAATCAATCTGTAAGTACTACGAATCAACTCAAAAATAATATATGAAAATAAATTGTATATTTGCATTATAAAATTAATAGGATTAAGTTCTAATAGATTTTATTCAAATCCCCTCCCTCAAATTTCATTAAATAAAATGATGCACATCATTTGCATTCTAAAACAATGATTCACGAGTTTTATATAAAGATTTAAGGAGTTAAGTCTTCTTTGCAGAATATTCTTATAAGGATATTTTGTTAGAATTACTTAAATAGATATTTAAAAGGAGGTTTTGACTTCTAAGGAATAAAAATCGAGAATTTAGTTTATTTGTTGAATAAAAGTGTTTGAAAACAAGATAAAATAATAAAAGGTAAAGAAATATCGTTGAATAAGAAAATAGTTTATAAATAATATGTATTTTTGCACACTAATTGAATAGTTGAATAAAAGCTATTAATCATTAAATTGAAATATAAAATATAAATAACAGATATGAAAAAAACAGCATTAGTATTATTAGGTCTTATGGCAGTTGCAATTCTTTTTGAATCATGTGCTCAAAAGCGTTGTGATGCTTATCGTTCAACCAATCGATATAGAGCAGAAAACCTAAGGTAATAAAAGAAAGGATAGGAAGGTAATACTTTCTAATTATTTAGAACAAATTACTTAATTAAGGGTGTAGATATATTATCTACACCCTTAATCTGTTTTTAAGAGAAATTAACTAATAAATCCATTTTCACTTGTATATTTCAGGAATATTCAATTCTAAGCAATTTAAGTTTCAAAATTGAATATTAATAATTTTGAATTGGTACTAAGAAAAATAATCAGACAAACTGATTTACTCAAACACTTAATCTATCTTTTCAAAATTAATTATAGATAGAGTGGGAGAGAGTAGTGCTATTTACAATTGTATATACACATTTGTAAAACGAGGGAACTTCTACAAATGTAACATAGATAACATTGTAGAAGTAGAAGTAGTTTTAAGGTTTCACAAATGTAATCTGTTAAATATTATTAAGAAGCATTGAAAAGACTAAAAATATATCTAAACCAGGTAATTAAACTCTTCACATGATGTAACAGTTCAATAGTTATGTGTATTCTGACACGTCAATCCAGCATCACTAATGCTCAATACAACTATATGATTTATAGGTATGCTATATTAAGTAATGTACAATGTAACTTTATTCATTGTTAAACGTATTAACAGAATACAAATGTAATATTGTTAAATTCAATTTTAGACCTTATTCAGTTTGTTACAAATGTAATTAATTTAGAAATGTAAACAACATGATGCAAGAAAGAATACTTTTATTAATGAAATCTTTTGGAATGAACCCAACACAGTTTGCTGATGAAATTGGAGTTCAGCGTTCATCCATATCTCATATTCTGTCGGGAAGAAATAACCCTTCATTGGATATTGTTACTAAAATACTAAATCGGTTTCCTGAGATTGATTCAAATTGGTTGGTTTTGGGCAAAGGCTCATTGGTTGAAAAATCTAAGGAAAAACTATTGGATATTGGGAATATTGAAATCTCAAAGTCTTCGGAGAATCTTTTTGATGATATATCGGATAATTTATTTACTGATAATCAAATTAATAATCGAAATAAAAAAGATCAAAACACGATTGATGAGTTACAGCGTAAAATAGAAATACTTGAAGGAAGAACTGTTAGTATGCAAAATAATCCTATTAATAAAGATATTGCTGTTTCTTATTCTAAAATTGGAAAAAGTGACGATATTAAAGAGAATATTATTATTGAAAAAAAGGAAGACAGTAACTCAAGTTCAATAACTAATATTAATTCTGATATTCTTAGTTCTTCAATAAATGATTCAAATAAGCATATAAGAAAAATCATAATTCTCTATTCTGATAATAGTTATGAGGAGTTGATTAAAAACTAATATATGTTTAGGCATATTAACTATAATTATTTATCTTTGCAGATTGTTTACAATTATTATTAAATAAGATAGATACATTTATATGATATTTTCTGAAACTGAAATTACCGAGCTAAAAAATAAGATACAAAAATCTAATACAATTACTTTAGTCTCTCATTTTAATCCTGATGGAGATTCAATTGGTGCTGTATCAGCACTTTCTCATTATTTAATATCTCAAAATAAAACTATAAAGGTGATAATTCCTAATGAATATCCTTCTTTTTTGGAATTTGTTATGAAGAATGTTCCCCATATAATTGCATCAAAACAATCAGAAGAGGCAAAACTTGCTTTTACTGAAACAGATTTAATTATATGCTTAGATTTCAACTCTATCACTAGGGTGGGAGATATGCTTAAAGATTCTTTGCTTGAATCTGAGAAAATAAAAGTCTTAATTGATCATCATCTTTATCCTGAAAAAGATAATTTTGATTTGATATTCTCTAAAATTAATGTTTCTTCAACTTCTGAACTTCTTTATGAGGTAATGTTTTTATTGGAAGGGGATAATTCCTTTATAAATAAAAGGATATCTCAATCTCTTTATCTTGGTATTTGCACCGATACTGGAAGTTTTAGTTTTTCATGCAATGAAAGAAGAATTTATGAGGTTGTTGGTGATTTAGTTGATAATGGTGCAGAGCCAGAATTTGTTCATCAAATTGTTTATAATACATATTCTGAACAAAGATTAAGATTATTGGGTTTTTGTTTATGTGAGAGGTTAAGGGTGTTTCCAAAACACGGTGTTGCCTTTATTTACCTTTCTAAGAGCGATTTAAGAAGATTTAATTATCAAATAGGTGATTGCGAAGGGATCGTGAATTATTGTTTGAGCATTGAGGGAATTGAGTTTGGTGCTTTGATTACTGAAAGGGCTGATAGAGTAAGACTTTCTTTTCGTTCAAAACATAATTTTGATGTTAATGTTTTTTCAAAAACATATTGGAATGGTGCTGGTCATAAGAAAGCTGCAGGTGGCCATTCGTTTGAAAAATTAGACACGGTTATTGAAAGATTTATCAAGCAAATTGAAGATATTGAATTAAAGAAAGAAAATGAGAACTAAGTTACATACAATATTATTCCTTTTTATTGCAATATTATTTATTGGTTGTGGTGAAAGCCATAATAATCATTATGCTATTGTTTTAAGAGAAAAAAGAGAAGCACCTAAAGTGGAATCAAAAGAGTCAAAGGTTGATGAAACTCTTCTTAAAGCCAACCAAGTAATTAATGAGAAAGAAATTCAACAAATAAAGGGTTATGTTGAAAGAAGAAATTGGAAAATGACTCAATTGAAAGTAGGTGTTTTTGTTGAGGAATTGGAAAAAGGTCAAGGGGAGATAATAAATTCTAATTCAATCGTTAAATTAGATTGTAAGATAGTATTATTGGATGAAAAAATTGTGTTTGACTCAAAAAAAGATGGAGAGAGAAAAATCAATATGGGCAAGGAACAATCAGTTATTGGGCTTGTTTATGCTTTAGAAGGGAAGGCTGTGGGATCTAAATTAAGAGTGGCAATTCCTTCTTTTTTAGCTTATGGTTTGATTGGTGATGGAGAAAAAATTCCTAAACGAGCAAGTTTGGTTTATGAAATTGAAATTAAAGATGTTAATTAATATTATATACAGATGAAGATTAGGATATTTTACTTATTATTTTTAGCTTGTATTACCTTATTTACTATTAGTTGTAATAAGGATTCAAATACTGATTTTCTTACTACTGATTTAGGATATTCTTTTAAACATTGTACAATCAATCAAAATACTCCAAAAGCCAAAAAAGGAGATATTCTCTATGGTGAGATGGAAATTAGAAAAAATGATTCGATTGTAGTTTATAGTAATTTTGGAAAACCAGAACGTCTATTTCAAATAATTAGTAATGAAAAGGGATCTGTAGATGAATTCTTATTAAATCTACATATTGGAGATAGTGCGATAATTATTATTCCTAGTGACAGTATTTCTAAATATGTACCTAGTATTCTTTCAAGCGGAAATGATAAAATGTATATCTATCTAAAGGTTCAACAAATAATCTCCAAGAGAGAAATGGACGAAACAAAGAATGAGTTATTGGAAATTGAGAAACAAGAGTTTGACACAATTGATTATTACATTGTTACACATTCATTAAATTCCAAAAAACAAGAAAGCGGGCTTTATTTTATTAATATTAATGAGGGTAAGGGAGTAAAGGCAGATTTTGGAGACGAAGTAAAGGTTAATTATTCTGTTTCTACTTTGGATGGTAAGATAATTGATACAAATATTCTTCCTATTGCAAAGAAGGCAAAAATTCATAGCGATTCAAGGAAATATGAACCATTCACATTCTTTTTAGGTGATGATGGTGTTATTGCAGGTTGGACAGAAGGGATATCATTAATGAAACAAGGAGGAAGTGCGAAGTTTATCATTCCTTCTAAATTAGCCTATGGTTCAAAAGCTTTTGGACCAATAAAAGCTAATACAACATTAATATTTGAAGTAACTTTAATTGAAGTCATTAAAAAATAATTATATACAAAATTATAAATAGATTAATATGAAAAGAACAGTTTTATTAGTTGTATGCTCAATTTTTGCTACAACTCTTTTTGCACAAAACCCTTTAGAAGGATATACTACTTCAGAAAAAAAGGTTAATTATCAATTTGTAAAGAGAAATCCCGATGGACAACAAGTTAGGGAAAATGATTTAATAATTGGTAAATTTTCAATTCAGTTTGGAGATTCATTAGTTTCAGATGGATCAAAGATGCAGTCTCAACCTATTGTTAGAACAGATTCTGTTTCAAGAGTATTCCAAGGAGACCTTATTGATGGAGTCTTAATGATGAAAAAAGGAGAAATATGTACTTTTGCATTTGAAAGAGATTCAATTTCCAAACTTTTTGGTGGCAACTTACCACCTTATTTTGTTTCCGGAATGTATGCTTATTGGACTTTGGAAATAGATGATGTTAAAACAGATCAAGAACAAAAAGAAGAAGAGGCTGCCTATCGTAAGGAACAAGAAGTAAAAATGAAAGAACAAAAGGTTTTATCTGATAGTTTATCTAAATTAGAACCACAAATTATTGCAAAGGCTATTAAGGATTATGGTTTTGATAACAAACAAGTTAATGGTGTTTACTTTAAGAAGACATTAGCTAATAAATCAAATACAAAACCAATGGAAGGTGATAAAGTTAAGGTTCATTATATTGGTAAATTTACTGATGGTAAGTTATTTGATACAAGTGTTGAAGAGGCAGCAAAACAGGCTAATACATTCCAACAAGGAAGACCTTATGAACCACTTGAATTCATAATTGGAAAAAGAATGATGATTCCTGGCTTTGAAGAAGCAGTTAAGATGATGAATAAAGGAGAAAAAGCAATTGTACTTATTCCTTCAAACCTTGCATACGGACCAGAAGGTAGGGGGGAGATACTTCCTTCAAGCCCTCTAATTTTTGAACTCGAATTAGTTGAAATTGAAAAAGGTGAATTACCTAAATCTAATATTCAGCCAATTAAAATGAATACCGCACCAAAGAAAAAATAATTTTTTCTTATTAAGTTCTTAAACCAAACAAAATAAAACGTTAGAAATGGAATTAAATCTAAATAAGCCATTAATCATATTCGATATTGAAAGTACAGGAGTAAGTGTTGGAAAAGATAAAATAATTGAAATATGTTTATATAAAGTTTTTCCAGATGGAAATAAAGAAATTAGGACATATAGAATTAATCCTGAAAGACATATCCCTGAGGAAACAACAAAAATTCATGGAATAACAGATGAAGATGTTAAAGATAAACCTACATTTAAACAACTTTCTGGTGAATTAATTACCTTTATAGGTAATTCAGATTTAGCAGGTTATAATTCTAATAAATTTGATGTCCCAATTTTGGTTGAGGAATTTCTTAAAGCAGGAGTGGACTTTGATATATCAAATAGAAGATTTGTGGATGTTATGAATATTTTCCATAAAATGGAGGCAAGAACTCTAAAGGCAGCATACCTATTCTATTGTGGAAAAGACTTAATTAATGCACATTCTGCTGATGCAGATACAAGTGCTACGTACGAAATTTTACTTGCTCAGTTAGATAGATATCAAGGAGTTGAATTTGAAGATAGAGAAGGAAATGTTTCTATTCCTATAGTTAATGATATTAAGGCATTACACGATTTCACCAAAAATCCAAATTGGGTTGATATGGTTGGTCATTTAGTATATAATGAAAGAAAACAAGAATGTATTAACTTTGGAAAACATAAGGGAAAAGTTGCAGAAGAGATATTTAAAACTGATCCTTCATATTTTTCATGGATGATGAATGCAGATTTTCCAATGTCAACTAAAAAAATCATAACTGAAATTAAGTTGAGAAGTTTTAACAATAAATAATTTACTATAACTTTTCAAGTATAAATGCTTATTGGATAATTATAATCCAATAAGCATTTTCTTTTATTATTTCTTTTGATCCATAGATTTCTTTCTTTGTTTCATTTTCATAGATCTTTGTTTTAATTTTTTAAAACAAAGATTCAACAAATTCTTTCTTCGTTATAATTTCAGAGTTCTTTGTTATTTTTTTCATTTTTTATATATCAATAAATCAAATAAATCAATTGAATAATTACAATAATTTAGCATATTTTTAAATCACTAATTGAATTTATAATTGTAATTATGTTAACTAATAATTCTTGTAACCCTACTTTATGTTCAAATTTTTTGAATATTAAAGTTTAGTCTATTAGTTTTAAATTGAATAATTGTTGGTATGATTAAATTGTAATCAGTATTGATATTTTTTAATAAAAGTCAATCAAAAATAAATTTATGGATATAAAACTGATATTAAGCGTTGTGTATTGATTTTAGAGCATATTGTATAAAAAAAGTGTAAAGTTATGATTGGATATATTTTATCAATCAATAACTTTACACTCTTTAATTTACAATTTAGCCTTTTCAACTCACTGTAAATAAATTTTAACAGAATATTATTAAGTAAATATTGTATTTACTTTCTTTTAATAACTGTTTTAACAGCTTCAACTATGTTTTCTGCTTTCAAACCAAATTTCTCCATTAGTTTTTCTGGCTTTCCTGATTCTCCAAACATATCATCTATTCCAATATATTCCATTGGTTTAGGATTTTTTCTTGCTAATAGTTGTGCTATTGAATCGTTTAATCCTCCATTATATTGATGCTCTTCACAACTAACAACACAACCTGTTTTCTCTACAGAACGTAGAATTGCTTCTGTATCTAATGGTTTAATTGTGTGGATATTTATAATTTCTGCATCTATCCCCTGCTCTGCTAAGATTTCACCCGCAACTATTGCTTCCCAAACTAAATGTCCAGTTGCAATAATAGTTACATCTTTTCCTTCATTAATCATTAGGGCTTTACCTATTTCAAATGGAGTATCTTCAGAAATAAATACAGGAACCTTAGGGCGACCAAATCTTAAATAAACAGGTCCTTTGTGTTCAGCAATTGCAATTGTTGCTTGTTTAGTTTGATTATAGTCGCAAGGATTAATAACAATTATATTTGGTATCATTCTCATAAGACCAATATCTTCTAGAATTTGATGTGTTGCTCCATCTTCACCTAATGTAATTCCTGAATGAGATCCACATATCTTAACATTTGTGTTTGAATAAGCTACACTTTGACGAATTTGATCGTAAACTCTACCAGTTGCAAAAGCTGCGAAAGAAGAATAAAAGGCAACCTTTCCGCTTAATGCCATTCCAGCAGCCATTGAAACCATGTTAGCTTCAGCAATTCCTACTTGAACAAATCTTTCTGGGAAGGCCTCCTTAAAAGCTGTCATCTTAACACTTTCAGTTAAATCAGCACATAGTGCAACAACTTCCGAATTTCTTTTCCCTGCTTCTAATAAACCGTCACCAAATCCTGAACGGGTATCTTTATTTCCTAATATGGTATATTTTTTCATTTTAAGTTTTATTTGTTTTCTATTAATATTACTGTTATTTCTCCCGATTCAACTCTAAATTCCTTAATTTTTGTTTGGCTAGTCTGAGTACTTGTTTTTGAACGTGATACTATTTGGTATTCTCCTGGAAGTAAAGTAAGGGTTTCGTTTTGTTTGTCAGAAAGGTTAGCAACAAATTCCCAGTTATTATTATCTTTTATTAAAAGAGTTGATATATAATCTATTGGTTTAGTTATTTGAACGGAACCTGTGGCTGGAATTTCTATTGTTGTGGTTGAACTTTGAGCAATCTCTACATTATTAAGATTTAGTCTTGGTTGTGTCAATACTTCCAAATCATATTTTCCAATAAGGTATTTTTCAGTTGAATTTATGTTTTGAATATTTATTGATTTTTTTTCTTCATTTCTCTTAATTAAAACTCCAACAGGTTTATTATTTGATAGTTCCTTTCCCTTATATTTTAGGACCATAGTGCCTTGAGGGGTATTTGCTGATATTATTGTGTGAGAACCAGCCTTAAGAGAGATGTTTTCAATTCTTGTTTTAGGAATAGTTTGAATTTCTATATCATAACTAATTAATGGATCTATCTCCAATGTGTCAGAAAGCCCTTTTTCATTGAAAGTATGAATAAAAGAATATCTTGGTTTTTTACTTTTGGTTTCATAAAAAATCATTGGAACATTTGTTTCCGTTGGAGATTTGTAATTATCCAGAAGATTTACCTGGCAAGTTGTGCTATAAAGAGCTTGATTTACAATATTATTAAGTGTCTTTGAAAATTCAATCTCATTATTAACTTCAAAATAATTACCAATAAACTTGAATTCATCTTCATAGCCTTTTCCTATTCCAATAATAAAAGGTTTAATAATAGATCCTTCTTTTTGAAGAGCCTTCGAAACCTCAGAAGCATCATCAGAACAATCATCTAATCCATCTGTTATCAAGACTATTATATTCCTACAATTCTTACATTCAGGAAAATCAGTCTTTGAAGCTTTTAAAGAATTAGATATAGGTGATGATCCTTTTGGAACCAACGACTTAAGTTTATCCTTTAAGACTTCTGAATTACTATTAGAGAAAGGTATTTCGAGTTTAGTATCAAAACAATTTTGTTCTGTATAGTTACTTGTGTGACCAAATACCCTAAGAGCTAATTGAAGATTATCTTTATTTTTAAGAGTGTCAATAACATTTGAGAGAATTGACTGAGTAATCTTTATCTTAGTATCACTCTGCCATTTACCATACATACTATAAGAGCAGTCAAGAATAAATAATATCCTTGTCTTTTGATTGGTTGTTTGGGCAAGTTGTCTTTGGTTTCTTTGTTGAGCATTAACACTAAAGACAAACCCAATAGCCAAAATAAATAATAGTATTTTGGTAATGAATCTCATTAATAATCGCCTAAGGTTTCTTTTAATTGAGATAGAGCATTGTCTCTTTGTTCATCGTTTGGAGCAGCACCATGCCAAGTGTTTAAACCTTGCATAAAATCAACACCAAATCCCATTAAAGTATGCATTAAGATAACAACTGGCTTGCCTTTCTTAGTCAAGCCTTTAGCTTCATTTAGTCCTCTTAAGCAATCCTTCATATCGTTACCCTGCATCTCAAGAACTTCCCAGCCGAAAGCAAGAAATTTATCCTTAAGATTTCCTAAGCCTAAGACATTATCAACAGTACCATCAATTTGTGCATTATTATAATCAATAATTGAAATTAAATTATCTAGCTTATTTCCTCCAGCAAACATAGCTCCTTCCCAGATTTGTCCTTCTTGTAATTCACCATCTCCATGAAGAGTGTAAATAAGATGACCACATCCATTCATTTTCTTTGCCAAAGCAGCACCTATTCCAACAGATAGTCCTTGACCCAAAGAACCTGAAGCAACTCTAATTCCTGGAAGCTTGTATTTTGGAGTTGGATGACCTTGAAGAGGAGAACCTAAAGATCTAAATGTTGATAAACTAGATACAGGGAAAAAGCCTCTACGTGAAAGGACACTATACCAAACTGGAGATATATGTCCATTAGATAAGAAGAACATATCCTCTCCTTTTCCTTCCATCGTAAAGTTTTCTGGTTTGCTATCTAATACTTCGAAGTAAAGGGCTGTCATAAGGTCTGTGCAACCCAATGATCCACCAGGATGACCTGAGGAACAACCATTCACCATTCTAACGATATCTCTTCTGACTTGAGAAGCGATATTTTCTAACTCTGCTATTGTTGCCATATAAACTTTTCGTTTTAAAGGTGCAAAATTAGTTAAAAAAAGCGAGTGTATATAATTATTGTAAATGAATTATTAACATGATGCTAATAGGATCAGTCTATCTATTTATCTTATAAGGTTTACTACCCCATCTTTGCCAAATATATATCCATCCATATATTCGCATTTAATAACATAAGCATAGGTTCCCATTTCACATAAACGTCCTTGATAATATCCGTTCCAGCCTATTGAAATATCTTTTGAAGTAAATAAAAGTACGCCAGTTCTATTGAAAATTTTCATTTCATAAGTCTTTAACTTTTTATAGGCTGGTTTAAACGTTGTATTATTATTATTTATATCGTTTGGAGTGAAGGCATTAGGAATAAACAATTCTCTTATTGTTGAAATAGTATCATAACCACTTTCAATAATTTTCTCTTCAATTGTATTTTTGTTGTCAATTGATTGATTTGCTTTTGATAGAGGTTTAATTGAACTTATAAGAAACGGATTAGCTATCTTAGAAGAAGAGTTTTCATTTTCTTTAATTTGAATTTTCTTTTCAGTTGAAATAAAATTGGAATTTGTTTGATTAGTGTTATTTGATTTAACTAAATTATTATCAGAAGACTCATTATTATCAATAAGCATAGCTTTTTTATCTTTATCAACCCTATTTATTACAATAGCTTTAATATCATTATCAATAATGGTCTTTTCTATACTTTCAGTTTTTACTTTTGAGATATTAGTATTATTAGAAATAAGAATATCCTCTTTATCACTCTTTGTTGGAGTAGAAATGTATAGAATGAATATACCAAAAACTAAGATAGCAACCCCAGATATTGTAAATATCGCCAGCCAATTAAATTTGGGTTTAGGGATTTGCGATTTAATATTATCCCAAGCTTCTTTTTGAGGAGCCTCTTCAAAGTTTTCAAATCTGTTTTTTAATCTATTTGACATATATTTATATTCTAATCTATTATAAATTCATTTATTTATCCTAAGTAATACGGTCAGTTAATAGAGTTTTTAGTTTTTGTTTAGCCTTAAAGTTTTGTGACCTTACACACTCCTTAGATACTTCAAGAAAACTAGCAACTTCATCGTAAGAATTTCCTTCAATCTCAATCATATTAAAAATAATTCTTTGCCTATTTGGTAGTTCTTGAATAGAGTCCAATATCATTTTAGATGAAAACTCATCATAGAAAGAATCATTATTAATTACTTCAGAAGGAATATCAATATCATCGGTTGAAATATGCGAGAAACTCTTATCATAACGATAAAAATTCAAGGCTTGATTAATAAAAATCTTTCTAAGCCAAGCTTCAAAAGAGCCAAAAGGCTTATACTTATCCATACTGTTAAAGACCTTAACGAATGAATCTTGAAAAACATCTTGAGCATCTTCTCTACATCTACAATACCTTAAACAAACCCCAAAAAGCTTCTGAGAAAACATATCATATAGAGCTTTTTGGGCTTTGGGATTTCCTTTTTTGCAGCCTTCAATTATATTATCCAAGTCCATTCAATGTATAGAACACTATGATTATAATAAATGTTTACTTTTGATACGAAAAAAAACAAAGCAATTCTCTATAAGCCGGGTTCTGTGTCCTTAAAATAAGGCTTCTATCATTAATCTAGGACTTATCTCACGATAAGCCTCAAACGACCTACCCCTCAGCCATTACGAGCGAGCAACTCTAGGCTGATATATTTGGTCTTTCAACCCATAAGGTTTACCCCAACAACCTATTACTAAGTCATTGCGTGAGCTCTTACCTCACATTTTCACCCTTACCCTATTACTAAGGCGGTTATTTTCTGTGGCACTTGCTGTCAATACA
>JALNVJ010000005.1 GCA_023227645.1 Bacteroidales bacterium
CAAGGACCTGCGTTAAAGTTATGTACTTGTTTCATTTTACTTCTATTTTAAAGGTTTTATTTAATTAAACTTCTATAGATAACAACTATATGTTTTTGCAAAGTTAGTACTTATTTTTTAAACAACAAGGAAAGAAATTAAATAAATTCTTTCACAATTTAAATTATTTAGGATTTTGAATTATTAGGTCTGAAAAAAACATTACTTTTGCATAATATGAATTTAGAAAAGCACTTAAAACTCCCAATATTTGAAATTATTCAGCAAGTTGCGGACGAAATGAAAATAGAAACCTATGTTGTGGGTGGATGGGTAAGAGATGTAATATTAAGGAGGGAAAGTAAGGATATTGATATTGTTTGTATTGGTAGCGGAATTGAATTAGCAAAAAATGTTGCTCACAAGATAGGAAAACATTCTAAGGTCTCAATTTTTAAAACCTTTGGTACTGCAATGGTTAATTTTTATGAAGGAGATATTAATTGGCAGATAGAATTTGTTGGGGCTAGAAAAGAATCATATAGTCGTGATAGCAGAAACCCAATTGTGGAGAGTGGCACCTTGGAAGAAGATCAAAACAGAAGAGATTTTACCATTAACGCAATGGCAATATCATTAAATAAATCTACATATGGAAATCTGATTGATCCTTTCAATGGACTTATAGATATTGAAAACAAAATTATACAAACTCCTCTCAATCCAGATATTACTTTTTCCGATGACCCTCTAAGGATGATGAGAGCCATAAGATTTTCCACCCAACTCAAGTTTTTTATACATAACGACACCTTTGATGCAATTACTAGAAATGCAGATAGGATTGAGATTATATCACAAGAAAGAATAATAGATGAAATGAATAAAATGATTCTTTCTTCTAATCCTTCATATGGGTTTAAGTTAATGGAGAAATCAGGTCTTTTAAAAATAATTTTTCCAGAGATGGTTGCCTTAAAGGGAACTGACTATGTTGGAGACCGTACTCATAAGGACAATTTTAAACATACACTTGAAGTTTTAGATAATATATCTCTTAACACAAATAACCTATGGTTGCGCTGGGCTGCAATTCTTCATGATATTGCAAAACCCCTAACCAAGAGATACGAACCTAAAATAGGATTTACCTTCCATGGTCACGAAGTAAAGGGAGCTAAAATGGTTAAATATATTTTCAAGAGACTAAAGCTACCTTTAAATGAGAATATGAAATATGTTGAAAAACTTGTCGGAATGCACCTTAGGCCAATAATTATTGCAGAAGATATTGTATCCGATTCGGCAGTAAGAAGGTTACTTTTCGATGCAGGAGATGATGTTGACGATTTGATTACACTATGTGAGGCTGATATTACTTCCAAAAACTATAATAAGGTACAACGATTTAAAAAGAATTTTGAAATTGTGCGTCAGAAATTAATTACTTTGGAGCAAAGCGATAGGATTAGAAATTTCCAACCCCCTGTTTCAGGAGAAGATATAATGACAATATTCGACATTAGTCCTTGTAAGGAAATTGGGATGATTAAGTCAAATATTAAAGAAGCAATATTAGAGGGAAAGATTCCAAATGAAAGAGAAGAGGCTCTTAAATTGATGTATGAAGAAGCAAAAAAGCTTGGATTAAAACCTAAAAAATGAAAAAGAGATTATTTGTTCTTGTAGGTCCAACAGCAGTGGGGAAAACCAAGGAAGCAATTTCTTTGGCTAAGATCTTATCTACTGAAATTCTATCAGCTGATTCACGTCAGTTTTATAAAGAAATGGAAATTGGTGTTGCCTCTCCAAATAAAGAAGAACTAAAAAGCGCAAAGCATCATTTCATTGGACACATATCGATTGAGGATGAATATAATGTTGGGAAATTTGAGAAAGACGCATTAGAGAAAATTAATAATCTTTTTAATACATACGACAATCTTGTTTTAACAGGAGGAAGCGGAATGTATATTGATGTTGTTTGCAATGGTATAGATAATCTTCCTGATGTAGATAAAGAAATTAGAAGTGCATTAAACGATATTTTTATTAAAGAAGGAATTGTTCCACTACAATTGGAGTTAAAGGAAAAAGACCCTCAGTATTATGAAAAGGTGGACACTCAAAATCATATAAGGATTATTCGAGCATTAGAAGTAATTAGACAAACATCTCAACCCTTTTCTTCCTTCCTAACCCAAAAGAAAACAAATAGAGATTTTGAGATAATAAAATTCGCTCTCTTTATGGATAGAGATAAATTAATTAATAGAATCCATAAAAGAGTTGATATTATGATTAAAGATGGCTTGGTAAAAGAAGCTCAAAGCCTATATCAATTTAAAAACCTCCCTGCCCTTAACACTGTTGGTTATAAAGAAATATTTCGTTATTTGGATAAGGAAATCTCACTTGAAAAAGCCATAGAAGATATTAAGACTAATACCCGTCGCTATGCCAAAAGACAGATGACTTGGTTTAGGAAAGACAAAGATATTATTTGGGTAGAAGCATCAAATAACATAAACTGGAAATGCTTAATAGAAAATATAAAATAAAGCTCTCGATTGGATTTATTCTCTCTCTCCTTATCCTATGTCATAATCAGACAATGGGACAGAAGGATAAAAATCTTATTTACAATCCATCCTTTGAAGAATATTATACTTGTCCTCAGAAAATAGAACCTTATGGATATATGTCTGAAGCAGTGGCTTGGTGGCAACCTACAGGAGGATCTGCTGATTACTATAATAAATGTGGAAGCAGACAATGTAATGTTCCAAAAAATAAACTTGGAATTCAAATGCCAAGAACAGGAATTGGAATGGTTGGAATATATACCTCAAAAACAACTTATAGGGAGTATATACAAACAGAGTTTAAAGAAGAGTTGATTGAGGGAGAAACATACAAACTAACCTTTTATGTAAGTCTTTCGGAATATAGTGCAGGTGCTATTGCAACAATTGGAGCATTATTTACAGAAGATAGGATTCAGCAAGACACTAGAGAGATGCTTACTGATCAGGAAATAACCAAATACGACAATGGAATAAGCCAGTCTATATCAACTTATTTAAAGCCTCAAATTGTTAACTCTTACAATCATCCTATTGTGGACACAGAAAATTGGGTTAAGATAGAAGGAGAATATAGGGCACATGGAGGTGAAAGATTCATAACAATAGGAAATTTCTACCCTGCACCTCAAAGCAACTGTGTTGACTTACCTTATTTAACTTATTTACTACCTGGTGCATATTATTATATTGATGATGTATCCCTTTATTGCCTAGAATGTAAGGAAGAAAAAATAATTGAAAACAATATAACAATTACTAAAACCAAAGATGAGAAACGCTATGAAGTGGGACAGGTTATTGTTATGGAGAATATATTCTTTGAATTTGATAAAAGCATTATCCTTCCTCAATCCTTTGTTGAACTTAATAACCTAATATCTCTTCTGAACAAATACCCATATATGAAAATCGAACTCTCAGGACATACTGACAGTAAGGGTTCTGATAACTATAATCAAAAACTTTCTTATAGCAGAGTTAAAGCAGTTTATGAACATCTAATCTCTCAAGGTATTTCATCCAAACGCCTACAATACCGTTCATATGGCTCAACCCAACCAATTGCCGACAACCAAACAGATGAAGGAAGAGCAAAAAACAGAAGAGTTGAGTTTAAAATATTAGAACTATGACAGAATTACAAATCTTCCCCTTTATAGATAAAAGAATTGAGGATTATTGCCAAAAAAATGTTAGCAAGGAACCAGAAGTTTTGGAAAAGCTTAACCGCAAGACCCATCTAAAATTTGTTCATCCAAATATGATTAGTGGCAATTGGCAAGGCACCTTCCTAAGAATGATTTCCAAGATGATAAATCCAAAATCAATACTCGAAATTGGTACATTTAGCGGATATTCCACCATTTGCCTTGCAGAAGGATTGCAAGAAGGAGGAATAATTCACACCATAGAAAAAGAAGAAGAATATGAGGACTTTCTCTTAGATAATTTCAAAAAATTATCAGATAAAAAAATTAAACTCCATATAGGAAAAGCCTTAGATATAATCCCAACCATAGAAGTAGAATTTGATTTAATTTTTATTGATGCCGACAAAGCCTCCTACCCCTCCTATTATAATTTATGCATAGAAAAGCTCTGTAAATCAGGGATAATCATTGCCGACAATATCCTTTGGTATGGCAAAGTGGGACTCGACCCAATACCAAACGACAAGCAAACAACTGCAATAAATGAATTTAACGAATTAATTACTCAAGATCCAAGAGTAGAAAATGTAATAATTCCAATAAGGGATGGCTTAATGATGGGGAGAAAATTATAAGACACTCCTGAATATCAATAACATCAAACCCCATCTCCCCTCCTAATATTTAAGAAAATACATTTAAAGAAATAGCAAAGATAATTCCAGTATATACATATACTACTCATCCATGCAAGATTATAAAAGAACATTATTTTTGGAAAGAATTCCATAATTAATTATTACTCAACTGAAAAACAATAATACAATTATAGTTTCTTAACATATTACTTTCAATAACTAACTCTTCGTTTCATTTTCCTATATCTTCGTTTTAAAAAATTCTTTCTTCGTTTTATTTTAACGAAACGCCTTTTCAGTAAAACAGCATAATAATTAAATATTTTACTATTAATTTTGGGAATCATGGATGAAAAAACACTTTATAAATTAAGAAGAAGTATTACCAACCAAATGGACTTTGGTTTGAGAATCTTGAATTTGGAAAAAGACTTCCATTTATCATATTCATTGAATTAAAGGCTGAATTATGATAAGGCATTAACATATATGGATTATTGGTTTCCAAAAAAGATACATTTATATTTAAGAAACTATTTTTTGAAATTTCATAGGTTAAGCTAGCATCAAAACCATAGGTATAGATGTTTTGTGCTTGTGAACTAAGGCTTTGGCTCTTGAATGGATTATATGTGTCATAGAATGCAGTTACAAAAAGATTTAGTTTTGGATTTAATTCAAAATCCATTCCCATATAGGCCGCATTATGTTTGTATCTATCGGCATAGGGAGCCCTATCATTTGGAATATTTTTGGAGGATTTTCCATTTAACCAAACATCTCCGGTCAAAACTCCGGCTCTTAGATAAGTTTTTTCATTTAATTTCATTCTAAGTGAGGGTGCAATGTAGGTAGAACTGAAATTTTCACCGAAAAAACCTCTTCCAAAACTTGCTCCCATTGATATATTATATTGAAGTTTTGGCATATCTATATTTAGAAAGTCATATCTACCTTCAATGTCTATTAAAGAATCATTTGGAATAATTACTTCCTTTTCCTGAGCTCTAAGACATAAAAAGGAGGATAATAAAGTTAAGAATAATATAATCTTTTTCATCATTAATTTACTAACGAAAAGACCTATCAATTTAGTCTAATATTTGATTTTATTAGAGAATAGATCTAAATAATATGCTAATGTAATGGAAATAACATGTTGAGAAGGCGATTTTGGTGTTTCTATGTTTAAATATTCAAAAGAGTTTGACGTATTGTCTATTCCTTTTTCTTTATATCGCAAGGTAAAGTCGTGATTATAATCATATAAAGGGGTAAAGCTATATTGGTAAGAAAGAGATATTTGAAATCTCTTGTACTCGAAACCTAATCCAAGTTCTGCTCCTGCATCCCAGCGGTTTGTTCCTTCAACCATAAATGTATCATCAAGATCTTCATTTAAAAGTTGGTGAACAGTGTAGTCATAACCAATATATCCATTGCTTTCACTAGGAATACTTGTTTGTTGGTGAAGGTTTCTTGGCATAGTTTTTTCTCCATAATGGTCAAGAAAATGAGTTTCTCCTGCTATACCAAAACCTAAAAAACCACCTCCTTGTACAAAAAATCGAAAATCATCACTAAAAGAAAATTTCCAAACAAGGTCAACTGGAATTTGTATATAATATGTCTTAGCATCCATTTCAACATTTTGAGAAAAATATCCTTTATTTTGTGTGTTTAACTTATAGCCTTTGGTGGTAAATATTAGTGATGGCTGAATAAACCATGGACCAGATACTTTTATTTGTCCTGTTAATCCAACATTATATCCATATTGGAAAGGTTTAGTGTCGGTGAAACCAACATACTCTAGGTTTTTATTATAGAAAGCTAAACCATTGAATACGTCCAATCCATTTGCAGAAGTCAGGTCACTCATATTAAAGCCTGCTCTTATACCAAAACGATTCTCAGGAGCCCTATTAGTCCTTTGAGCAAAGCTATTAAATCCCCCTATTAGCAATATAAAAATTGCTATAAATGATACGACATTCTTTTTCTTCATATTATCATACTATAAGTTCAATTTGCAAATATAATATTTCTTTATTAAAAAATGCATAAAACATTGAAGAAATGTTGAAAATAAAAGAGTTTTATTATCTTTGCACCCAGAGATGAATACAGAAAAAAAAGATTTTATTAACGCTTTAATAGTTCCCTTTGGCTTTGTTTTTTTACTTTGGGCAATAAAGATTATGGAAACAATAAGTGGAATATCATTATCTGCTTATGGTTTAGAACCCCGAACACTTAAAGGTCTAAGTGGAATATTCACTATGCCTCTTCTTCACGCCGACTTCTCACACTTAGTCTCCAACACCTTAGCTTGCTTTGTTTTATTATTTGGACTGTATATTTTCTATAAAGAATTTGCCACCACATTATTCCTTCTATTCTATCTTTTTTCAGGAATTGCAGCTTGGATAATTGGAACAAGTGGTTCAATACATATTGGAGCTAGTGGATTAGTTTATTCTTTGGCTTGGTTTCACATACTTAGTGGATTAATAAAAAGAAATAAGCCTCAGTCAGCTTTTGGTCTAATTGTTATCTTTCTTTATGGAGGAGTTGTCTGGGGGATATTCCCAATGTTTCAATCTAGTCCTAGAATAAGTTGGCAAGGACATTTAGGGGGAGCTATAACTGGTTTTGTGTTTGCAATATACTATAGAAAAAAAGCAATATCAATAGCTCATCAAGAAGCAGAAGATGAGGACGAGGATGAATTATTGGAAGAATATCCTTATTGGTTAGAAGGTCAACATGAAGAAAACGACGAAAACGAAAATCAAAAAGAGAATAAAGAATGAAAAAAGGGGACACTTCATTTATTGCGTCCCCATATTTTTTATTTTTTGTTTTGTATATATTCGTGGATTGCTTTTGCAGCTTGTTTCCCCGCTCCCATTGCAAGAATAACGGTTGCAGCTCCTGAAACAGCATCTCCACCAGCAAATATTCCTTCTCTTGAGGTTTGTCCATTTTGATCAGCAATTATTCCTCCCCATGTCTCGGATTTCAGTCCTTTTGTTGTATTAATTATTAATGGATTTGGATTTGTTCCAAGAGACATAATTACACTCTTTGTTTCTATTTCATATTCACTGCCCTTAATTTCAATTGGTCTTCTCCTTCCGCTTGCATCTGGTTCTCCTAATTCCATCCTAATACATTTTATTGCTTTTACCCATCCTTTCTCATCTCCAATGATTTCAACTGGGTTATTCATTGTATGAAATATTATTCCTTCCTCTTTTGCATGATGAATTTCTTCATCTCTTGCTGGCATCTCTTTTTCACTTCTTCTATAAACAATATGTGTTTCAGAGCCTAAACGTCTTGCTGTTCTTGCTGCATCCATTGCCACATTTCCTCCTCCAACAATAACGGCTTTAGCTCCAGGAAATATTGGAGTGTCATATCCTTCTTCATAAGCTTTCATTAAATTTGAACGTGTTAGGATTTCATTTGCGGAGAGTACACCATTAAGATTTTCTCCGGGTATTCCCATAAATTTAGGAAGCCCTGCACCTGAACCAATATAAACTGCTTCAAACCCTTCTTCCATCATAAGTTCATCTATTGTTACACTCTTACCAACAATTACATCATTAATTATTGTTACACCAAGTTTCTTAACATTATTTATCTCATGTTGAATAACTTCTTTCTTTGGTAAACGAAACTCTGGAATTCCATATACCAAAACTCCACCCGACTCGTGAAGAGCTTCAAAAATTGTAACTTCATAGCCTAATTTGGCTAAATCACCAGCACAGGTCAAACCACTTGGTCCTGCTCCAACAACTGCAATTTTCTTTCCATTTGAAGGAGCTTTCTTTGCAAGTTCAATATTGTTTTTTCTTGCCCAGTCAGCAACAAATCTCTCTAACTTTCCTATAGCAACTGGCTCTCCTTTTTTTCCAATAATACATGTTTGCTCACATTGAATCTCTTGAGGACAAACCCTACCACATACCGCAGGCAATGCAGTATCTT
Organism: Bacteroidales bacterium; assembly: GCA_023227645.1. Classification (GTDB taxonomy): domain Bacteria; phylum Bacteroidota; class Bacteroidia; order Bacteroidales; family P3; genus UBA10566. The sequence goes on from JALNVJ010000005.1 coordinate 8,362, forward strand.
CTGCCAATATATGTGCAGCTGCCTCAAAATCACCTAATTTAACTTTGGAGATAAACTCAGGAATCTTAATACTAACAGGACATTGAGTTACACAACTCGGTTTTTTACAATTAATACAACGTGAAGCCTCTGCCATAGCCTCATCTTCATTATATCCATAAGAAACTTCTTCAAAGTTTTTAGCTCTAATATCTGGATCTTGTTCTCTAACCTTAACCTTCGTGAATTTCTCAACAACAATTTCAGAAGCCTTTTCAGATTGCTGAACATTTTGAGTTAAATTACAATGGTGACCTGGAGCATCTGTAGCAATTTCGTGTGTCCTATACATTGTTTGACGACGCATTGCCTCATCAAAATCCACAAGGTGAGCATCAAATTCAGGACCATCAACACAAGTAAATTTAGTTTTTCCTCCAATAGTTACCCTACAAGCTCCACACATTCCAGTTCCATCAACCATTAAAGTATTTAAACTCACCGTTGTCCTAATATTATATTGCTTTGTTAACATTGAAACAAACTTCATCATAATCATTGGTCCAATAGCTATAACCTCATCATAATGCTTTTTCTCGTTATCAATCAAATCCTTAATTACATCTGTAACCAATCCCTTGTTCCCATTAGAACCGTCATCAGTACATATATATAAGTTCTTTGCAACCTCTCCCATTTCTTTTTCTAAAATAATTTGGTCTTTAGTTTTTGAACCTATAATAACATCAACATCGTATCCATTTTGCTTAAACCATTTTACCTGTGGAAAAATAGGAGCTGTTCCAACACCCCCAGCAACAAAGAGAATATTTTTATTCTTTAAATCTCCGCTGTTATGATGTAAAAAATCACTTTCGTTTCCCAAAGGACCTACCACATCTTTAAATTCGTCTCCAACATTAAGGGCAGCCATTCTTTGGGTAGACTTACCAATAACTTGAAATACTATATTTATAGTTCCTTTTTCCGAATCAAAATCGCAAATAGTTAGAGGTATTCTCTCCCCTTTTTCGTCAATAATTACAATGACAAACTGACCTGGTTTAGCTGATCTTGCTACCCATGGAGATTCAACATCCATAGAATAGATATTAGAAGTTAATTTTTTCTTAGCTATAATTTTAAACATGGTATTTTCTTATTTATTATTTAATATCTTTAGCTGGTTTGTCTATCATATCTAATTCTTCTTTGCTTAAATTTAGTTCAAAAGATAATTTTATTTTAGAAGATCTGTTTAAGAAGATTAATAATATAGATAATATGCAAAAAACCAAATATAAAATATTAGAGGATGATATAAAACCAATTGAAGCAATAAATGTCATTATTGTAAAAGAATTTAAACGGTTCTTATTTATTGTATGATACTCGTTGAGTTTTTTCCCAACATTAAATAACTTAATTTTATTAAGTTGAGTTTGGTATTTTTTCCTCCCAGAAATAAAAAAAATCAAAATTAATATCATCATTACTATTGAGATATACATATTAATTTTGTATTCTAATCCAATATCTCCAATAACTAAAGATGATAGATAAACTGCTATTGTAATAATCAAATTAATTATTATATACTTGATATGCAATCCATTTAAGTTGCTAATATAGTTTTTCATACGATTTTAAGCTAGTGAATAAGCAAACAAATATATAAAAAAAAGCCTTTTGTTTGTTATTATTCCAATTTTTTTTTAATTTTGCAAAGTCGATTAGAGATATATTCAACACAATTTAATCTTTCTGAGTCGACAATTCCCAAAAATGGTCATTTAATTAAACAGACAAATTTAATCTCAAAATTTATTTATCATACAATTTTATATGTATAACAAATCTCAATTAGACACAAAATCTTTAGAAGAGTTAAAATCAATTGCTGAGGAGCTATCAATACCTAAAACTAATAAGCTTAAGGAGCAAGACCTTATCTATAAGATATTAGATCATCAAGCAGCAAATCCTGCCAAAGAAGATGTTGAAAAAGAAAAAGTTAAAACCACAAAAACATCAAAAAGAACAAGGTTAAAACCAAAGCCTGTTGCAGAATCAAATGTAGGTGGAACAAAAACTAATTCAGAACCAAAAACTGAGGTTGAGAAAACTGAAGTAAAAAAGACCGAAGTAAAAAAATCTACACAAACTAAACCTAACGAGAAAAAAACTAAACAAGTTGAAAAGGTAAATAAAGATATTGCTAATATTGAAATATCTGAATTTGTGTTACCTGAAATTCCTGAAGTTCCAAATGTAGAGGATTTAAAAATCCCTGAATTAAAATATAAATCTCCAACAAAAGAAAAAGAAACAAAAGGAGAAAAAGCAAAAATAGAATCTAAAGAAATACCTTTAGAACCAAAAAAAGAGAACACACAAGCGAAGAAGGAAACTCCAAAAATAGCAAAAGCTGAAAAGAAGGTAGAACCAAAAACAGAGGTAAAAGTAGAACAAAAAGCAGAACAGAAAGAAATACCAGAAGGAAATAAAGCAGATGGAAACTCTGACAACTCAGCTCCTCAACAAAACCAACAAAACCAAGCTTCAAAAGTTGTATATAACTTTGAAAAAGAAGGCTTGATTGATTCAGAAGGGGTTTTAGAAATAATGCCAGATGGTTATGGATTTCTACGTTCATCTGATTATAACTACCTTAACTCACCTGATGATATTTATGTTTCACAATCACAAGTTAAACTCTTTGGTCTAAAAACCGGAGACACAGTTAGTGGAATAATTCGCCCACCAAAGGATGGAGAAAAATACTTCCCTTTGGTAAAAGCTGAACTAATTAATGGCAGGACACCTGATCAAATTAGAGATAGGGTGCCTTTTGACTACCTTACGCCCCTATTTCCAGAGGAAAAATTCATTCTAACAGGACATAAGCTAGAAAGTCTTTCAACAAGGATAATTGACCTCTTTACACCAATTGGTAAAGGTCAACGTGCTTTAATTGTTGCACCACCAAAAACAGGTAAGACTACCCTATTAAAAGAAATAGCAAACGCAATTTCTGCAAATCATCCAGATGTATATCTAATTGTTTTACTTATTGATGAACGTCCGGAGGAAGTAACAGATATGAGAAGAACGGTTAATGCAGAAGTTATTGCTTCAACCTTTGATGAACCAGCAGATCGTCACGTTAAAATTGCAAATCTTGTTTTGGAAAAAGCAAAAAGAATGACCGAATGTGGACACGATGTGGTTATTGTCCTAGACTCAATCACTCGTTTGGCAAGAGCATATAACACAGTTGCACCTTCATCTGGAAAAGTTCTTTCAGGAGGAGTTGAAGCTAATGCTCTTCAAAAACCAAAGAGGTTCTTTGGAGCTGCAAGAAACATTGAAAATGGAGGCTCTCTAACGATTATTGCTACAGCTCTTATTGAAACAGGTTCAAAAATGGATGAAGTTATCTTTGAAGAGTTTAAAGGTACGGGTAATATGGAGCTCCAACTAGATAGAAAAATATCTAATAAACGAATTTTCCCTGCAATAGATATAGTTGCATCTTCAACCAGAAGAGACGATTTGCTATTAGAAAGTAGCATAATTGGAAGAATGGGTATTATTCGTAATTACTTATCGGATATGAATACAATTGAAGCAATGGAATTTATTAGAAAACAAGTACAAAACACTAGGAACAACACTGAGTTTCTCCTAAATATGAATAGCTAAATAATGAATAATATAATAGATTTACAAAAGCAAGCCGATGAACTATCAACAAAAATATGTAGTTTTTGTAAACCATTAATACTTTCACCTCTATATAAAGAACAAGTTCGTCAACTACTTAGTAGCGAAACAGATTTAAGGTTATCTATTGAATACTCAATGGAGGCTGAAACTAAGGAAGAGGCTCTTGAAAAAATATCACTTGCAAAACAAGAGGCAGAGATAATACTATATATATTGATCCAACTCAATAAAGAAAAACCTAATGAAGTTGTGAAAATAATTGAAATTGCTAAAATCATTATTAGTACTATTGAAGAAATAAAATAGAATATCACCAATAAATGAGCTTTTTCAAAATACATATAAAACTAATAAATAGTATACTAATAATACTTGCAATCCTAATCTCTGCAGTTATTATTTTATATTCTATATTTATTTCAGAGGATACAAAGTTTGCATTTACCAATGACGATCATGTTGTTTTATTTGCTCATCGTGGTCAAATTTCATATGCTCCAGAAAATACTTATGAATCTGTATTACTTGCTCAGAATCAAGGCTTCGAAGCTGTTGAAATTGATATAAGACATACTAAAGATAAAGAACTGGTATTATTTCATGATGAAACCATGAAGAGAATGCTTGGAGAGGATAAAAAACTAGAGGATGAAATCTTTTCAAATATAGAGAAGAAAAACATTATATGGAAGAAAAGGATTACAACCTCCAAGGTCGTAAAATTAGAAAAAATATTTCAAGACTTCCCTAACCTCTACTTTTATCTCGATATTAAGACCCCAACTAATGAAAATATTGATAAGCTTGTGTCTTTGATTAGAAAATATAATATGGAAAACAAGGTAATAGTATCTCATGCAAATTTCTTTAAGCAAATAAGGTTTAAGCTAAAATATTCATCAATAGCAAATGCTTTAGAAGGATTCAACTCTGGACATGAGAAATGGATTAGATTTATCCCACATAAGCTAAGACCAGACTTCTATTCCAGTTTTATTTACGAAACAGACAAAAAACAGGTATCAAAACTCAAAGAAAAAGGATTATTAAATCGCAAAATTGTATATGGAGTTGATAAAAACAATATAGATCAAGCAATAAGTGATTTCGAATTAAAGTATTTAATAATTGATATTGACTCAATACCTTCAATAATAAAATAATTATACATATATACTATGGCAAACAACGAAGACTTATTTAAAAAGATAATTTCACACTCTAAAGAATATGGATTTATATTCCCATCTAGTGAGATTTACGATGGTATGGCTGCCGTATACGACTATGGTCAATATGGTGTGGAGCTAAAGAATAATATAAAACAATATTGGTGGAAGTCCATGGTACAGATGCATGATAATATTGTGGGCATAGACTCATCAATATTTATGCACCCTAAGATATGGAAGGCCTCAGGTCATGTGGATGCTTTCAACGACCCATTGATTGATAATAAAGACTCAAAGAAACGCTATCGTGCAGATGTTTTGATTGAAGACCATATTGCTAAGATAGAAGATAAGATAAATAAGGAAATATCTAAGGCAGAAAAACGCTTCGGCGAGAGCTTTAATAAAGAAGAGTTCGTTTCCACAAACTCTAGAGTACTTGAAAATCAGGCTAAAATAAATAATATATCGAAACGCTTTGCTAACCTTATGAATTTAGAAGATTTAGCTGGGGTAAAACTTTTGATTGAAGAGCTTGGTATAGTATGTCCAATATCTGGAACAAAGAATTGGACAGATGTACGCCAATTCAATCTAATGTTCTCAACCAAAATGGGATCCTTGAGTGAAGATACAAATGTGGTTTACCTTAGACCAGAAACTGCACAAGGAATTTTCGTTAACTTCCTCAATGTTCAAAAAAGTGGTAGGATGAAAATTCCATTTGGCATAGCACAGATAGGAAAGGCATTTAGGAACGAGATAGTTGCTAGGCAGTTTATATTCCGTATGCGTGAGTTTGAACAAATGGAGATGCAGTTCTTCGTTCGTCCAGGGGAAGAATTGAAATGGTTTGAATACTGGAAGGAAACTAGAGTTAAATGGCATCTATCACTTGGAATACCTGAATCGGAATATCGCTTCCACGACCATGAAAAACTTGCTCATTATGCCAATGCTGCAACAGATATCGAGTTTAGATTCCCATTTGGATTTAAAGAACTAGAAGGAATACACTCAAGAGGCGACTTTGACCTTAAGCAACACCAAGAATTTTCAGGTAAGAAGATACAGTATTTCGATCCAGAACTTAATGAAAGCTACATTCCATATGTTGTTGAAACCTCAATTGGATTAGACAGAACATTCTTAGCAGTACTTTCCCATGCATTTAAAGAAGAAACCCTTGAAGACGGATCAATAAGGACAGTACTGAATTTACCAAAAATACTCTGCCCAATAAAGGCAGCAGTTCTTCCCCTAGTAAAGAAGGATAATATGCCAGAGAAAGCAAAAGAAATTGTTAATATGCTAAGATCTGACTTTATGGTACAATACGATGAGAAAGATGCAATAGGAAAACGCTACCGCCGACAAGATGCAATAGGAACCCCATATTGCATAACTGTAGATACTGAAACCCTTGAAAACAACACTGTAACCATACGCGAAAGAGATACCATGCAACAAATCCGCATAAATATCTCAGAACTCCCTGCATATATTCATAAGGGCATAAAACCTCTAATATAAGCTTAAAGAAAACACTATAAAAATAAGGGGTAGAAAACATAATCTATCCCTTATTTTTTAACTCTTAGTTTTAATAATCAAGCTCTTCGTATCGCTAAATTATGTTAACAAAATTAGAATTTCTTTACTAATCTTCTTTGGATGTCAATATCTCAAGAATCAAATCATCAATAGAATCCATACCGTAACGACCTATTTTTCCAATATTTTGTATAGAACGTTCTAAAGATTTCTCAGATATTCCATCTGTAGGCTCAACTCCGATATTTCTAATTGCAAGGGTTGAACTGTCAAATGCAGAATTCAGTGCCACTGACATCTTAAGGGAACATGATGGTTTAGCTCCATCACATATCATTCCTGTGGTGGTATTAATCATGTTTTTGATAGCATAAGACACTTGATCAAAGTTCCCTCCTTGCAAGTAAACCAATCCTGAACTTACTCCAATTGAGGCATTGATTAGTCCGCATAGGGCAGATAATCTTCCTATATATTGCTTTATATATATTGATATTAAGTGTGATAACATAAGAGCTCTTATTATTTCATCTTCAGACTTGTTGGTTTCTTTGGCGAATTCATAGATAGGTAAGGTACAAGTTATACCTTGGTTTCCTGAGCCCGAATTACTATAAACTGCTGTAGTAGCTCCCCCCATTCTTGCATCAGATGCTGCACAAGTCTTGGCTATAACTCTTTTTCTAAGTGAGGTTTCCTCATCGCTCATCAGTATCTTACCTATTTGCAATCCATAATCACCACTTAATCCTTCTTCTGATGCCTGAGATATAACCTCCACTATTTCAAGAATCCAATTTAACTTTGATATCTCTGTCTTAGTTGCATAGTCAAATATATCTTTGGAATCAATTAGTATATTATTACTAACACTCTCCTGCTTAACATTCAGAATTGGGGTATCAAGTATTATATCATCGTTCTTTTGTATGTAAACAAAGTTTTGATGAGTTTGCGCAATTATTACCTTCGACGATTGATTACCTGCAAAAGCAATGCATTCTATATATAGTTTATCAACATCTTTTGCATGGTGAATTTCTATTTTGTGGGTATCCATCCAATCCTTAGCAATTGGCAAATATTCTTTTGAGCAACTTAGTACCTCAAGACCTTTGGAGGAATCTCCACATACAACTCCCAAACTAATTGCAATAGGTAATCCTATCATACCTGTTCCTGGTATTCCAACTCCCATTGCATTCTTGATTACATTCTGACTTATAAATAGTTCAATTTTCTCTGGCTGAACTCCTAGCACCTCCTTAGCCTTAGCGACACATAGTGCGACAGCAACTGGCTCTGTGCATCCTGTTGCAAGAAATATATTATCTCTTAGTAGTTTTTCTATTATGAATTCCTTAGACATATTTAATATTAGTTGGGTTATTTCTTCTTTTACTCTTTTTCAAGTTTTTTCATAAGTTCAGGTTTGATTTTGCTCTCATATACTTTCTTAAAATCTTCAAAAATATATTCTTGCTCATATCTTCCACCTAAGAATACTATTATTGGTTCAAAATCACGAGGGGAAAAATAGCTCGGGATAATTGTTGCTATTGACAGGTCTGGATTTAGAACTGAAAATGACGGATATGCCAAGCGGTTATTTAATAATAGATTTGCTAACTCATGAGCTGAACCCCTTTTTCCAGTTGGATTTAAGTTCTTATAAGTCTTTCCTCCAAAATCAATTGTTTTTTTCGATTCTGCATCAAACTTTACATTATAGAAATAATGATTCATAATCTTAGCAATTGTAGTATCGGAAAAAGTATCCTTATCCATTCTCTTACACCATCCACACCAGTCGGTATAGCAATCTATAAAAACTCTTTTGGCATTTACATCGTCTTTCTTTATTTCGCTTTCAACTTCGGTTATATCTAACCATTTTATTGTCTTTTGTGAATAGCCTACACTTACAAATATTGTGAGACATAGTACTAAAAGGCTGATTTTTTTCATCTCGTCTTTAATTTTCATTGATAATTAACTGATTTGTCTTATTTAATATCTTGTCGATCTCAAGTCGTTTAATCTTTGCACCACTGTAGTAAAATTCAATAACTTGCCAATATTCGTAACCTTGATCGCACATATTTATTGCCCCTTCCTGACTCATACCCACTCCGTGACCATATCCTCTGCCATTCAATCTTACTTCACTTCCCCATAATTGGCAGTCAAAGAAAGTAGATCTCAAAGAAAAATCTTTTCTAATTTGAACCAAAGGAACACCTAGCATCTCTTTTTTTCTACCATTTTTTTGAGAAAAGTTTATTAGCTCATTCTTAATAGAATCATCCTTTATATCAAGCCCCTTACTCTTAAAGTAGTTTCTCCAATCCCTAAGTCTTATATATTTTTCCCATTCATATGCCTTCATCCCTACTGAAAATGTATCTTTCTTGCTGACTAAATGAGAAAATGGTTTAGACCAAACATCCTCAGAATTGACTGTCTCTCCCCCACTATTTGCATGAAAAAGGGTTTCAATTAAGTTTCCAGCAGAATCAATAATTACCTCTCCCTTACTATTATAAGCTCCTTGAATTACCTCAACTTGATTTGCTCTTCCCTTATATGCTTGGCAATGTACACCATCACACATATGGTAATTATCTTTCTTATGCTTATTCATATTCATAAAAAGATAGTTCCTTACACATATAGCTTGAAGCTTAAAGAAGTCAACATTTTTGGTAGCACCCCACGTTTCAGCCTGAACAACTCCTGCTATATAGCTTTCAATCTCAATATTATTAATTAATTTAAGATGATTATTCTCAACGCTAACTATTAAATTGTCGTCATATCTTCGTTCAGGAATGCCATTTTCCTTAGGGCTTATAAGGAAGAAGTTCATAAGACCCTGACTATTAAAACATATATTCTTATAACTCCCAATAAGAGAATCGTTTATTAATACTTCAACCTTATCGGCCTTATTTCTAAGTTTGACTATATCGGCCTTATGAATACTTATCTCTTTTTCTCCTATCTTAATTTTATAACGACCAAAGGATGACACAAAGCTTGCTTCCTTTATTTGCTTGTCGCTATAAATCCTTACATTAATTTTTTGTGCATTGGCTGATATGGATAGGGTAATAAATATAATAAGTATTATAGTCTTTAATAATTTCATATCTCTTTAGTTAATTCCTCAATGTTTATAAGTTATATTTATTAGTTTTGAATAAGCTTAATAATACTTTTAGCTATTTTATTACTTGCCCCAGCATCTCCCAATAATATCTTAAGGTTTGAATAATTCATCTCAATTTCCGTTCTATATCCTTCATCGTAAGTAATTCTTCTAAATTCTTTTTCTAAACTTTCCTCATTCCAATCTTTTTGAAGAAGTTCAACAACAGCTGGACGATCGAGAATTAGATTTACAAGGGAAATATACTTTAAATTAACAAGCATCTTTCCAATTGCAAAAGATATTGGATTTGCTTTATAACATACAACTTCAGGCACATTGAAAAGAGCTGTTTCTAAGGTTGCCGTTCCCGAACATACAATTGCACAATAAGATACACTAAGTATGGAATATGTTTGATTATTAATAATCTTCACATCCTTATCATCCATAAATTTCCTATAAAAGGATTCCTTATGTGTATCAAGTCCTGCAATAACAAAATCAAAGTCAGGAAACTTATCTACTAATGTCATTTGAATAGAAAGAATTGTTTTTATCTCCTGAACCCTACTTCCAGGCAAAAGAGCAATAATAGGTTTGTCGCCTAAGTTATTAGCTTTTAGAAACGCCCCTTTATCCTGAGTTTTAGAATAATGTTGTATTTCGTCTAAAAGAGGATTGCCATAATATTCAACATCTAAATCATGCTTTTTGAAAAAATCTTGTTCAAAAGGAAAAATAACATAGAGCCTGGTTAAAACTTTCTTCATGAGTTTAATCCTACCCTTCTTCCAAGCCCAAACCTTAGGTGAGATATAATAGATAGTTTTAAAGCCTTTAAGATGACAAAAGGTAGCCATTTTTAGATTGAAACCTGGATAATCAACAAATATTACTGCATCAGGTTTATATTTTATTATGTCTTTCTTACAAAATCTCAGGTTAGTAAGAATTGTTTTAAGATTTGTAATAACTTCTACAAAACCCATAAAGCTAAGGTCTTTAATATGCTTAACAACAGTAGCTCCTTCATTCAGCATATTGTCGCCTCCCCAAACTCTAAACTCTGCTTCTTCATCCTTAGCTTTTAATTCCTTCATCAAAAAAGAAGCATGTAAATCTCCCGAAACCTCTCCTGCAATAATATAATATTTCATATCTACTTTGAAATTGTGTTAAAGACCCCTATTGTATATAAGAAAATAAAGTAAGGAATAAATGTAATAATAATAATAATAATAATTGATTTAGCAGTTTTAATATGTTCAATCTTAAAGTACCACCTCATTAGAAGAAGAGAGGGTATAAAAGAAAACAAAAAAAGCTTAGGGTCATCGCTATAACCTTTAGAAAAAAGACTCAACCCCAAAAGCAAAACAAGTGCGGTTAAGATTATTGACATAAGCCCAACTATAGCTCCAAAAGCATAATTGTCTTTTCGTAATTTATCTATCATTATTCAAAACGAGTTTTATATTTATCTAATACTTTATATGAGGTAAAATCAACATGCATAGGAGTTATTGAGGCATAACCTTTAGAAAGCATATTATAATCTGCTCCATTATCTTCGTCCATACAATTATATACTCCAGTTAGCCAAAAATAGCTATGACCCATTGGGTCTTTTCTCTCAACAAAATCTTCATTCCAATATGCCTTAGCTTGATGACATACCTTAATCCCCTTAATCTCTTTTTCTGGGAAATTAATATTTAAACAGACACCTTCGTCTAATCCTCTTTCTAAAACATCTTTTGTAATTTTCTCAATTGCAGGAATACAATGATTAAAATCTGCATCGGACTTATGACAATCAAGCGAAAAACCAATACTCGGAATATTAACAGCACACCCTTCGAAAACAGCAGCCATAGTTCCTGAATATATAGTATTTATCGAGGCATTTGAGCCATGATTAATACCAGAGACAAGCAAGTCAGGTATCCTATCTTTCATAATCATATTAAAGCCAATCTTAACGCAATCAACAGGAGTTCCACTACAAATATATGCTTGATAGCCCTCCTCTTGTGCAATTTTATGGCACCTTAAAGGTTCATTAACCGTTATAGAGTGGCTCTTCCCACTCTGTTGAGTTGTTGGTGCAACAACGACAACATCTCCAAGCTTTCTCATCATTTCTACAAGTAACTCAATACCCTTAGAACGGTAGCTGTCGTCGTTAGTAACAAATATCAAAGGTCTTCTCATATAATTCAAAATAAGTTACAAAGATAAGTATAAAAATATTACTTTTGCATATTAAATTTTTTTTTATGATAAAACGATTAATTCTTTTCCCCATTCATCTTTTGTGGAAGATTAAAAATAAATTTCTTAGGTTTCTTTTTGTTGGAGGAATAAATACTGTATTTGGATACCTATTATTCTTATTTCTAATTTGGCTAGGACTTCACTACACGCTTGCGCTATTGCTTTCTCAAATAATTGGAGTTTTATTTAACTACAAAACAACTGGCTACCTAGTTTTCCAAAACAAGTCAAACAATCTTCTAATTAAGTTCTTTTTGGTTTATGCATTTGTTTATCTAGTTAATGTTGTTGAGTTATATTTTCTTAAGCAATCCTCATTCTATGAACTTATCCTTTCTAAAGACTATCTTCGTTTCATTCATAATCTACCAATAGATACAACTAAATTAGGTGACGCAATTGGTCAAGCAATAGTTATTTTGCCAAATGCAATACTAACATTCTTCTTAAATAAAATTTTTGTGTTTAAAGAAAATAAAATGCAAGAAGAGGTTCTGGATGCAATCGATATATTAATTGAAGAAAACGAAGAATAAAATTATCAAGTCTTGATATAAAATTATTGAATCTTCGTTTCAAAGTGCAAATGATGCACATCTTTCATGGTAAAAGATGTGCATCATTTTGTTAAAGGAAATTCAAAGTGAAACTTCTGAAGAAAATAACGAAGAAACTAATCCTATCAATTTTATTATGCAAATATACGATTTCTTGTTGTAAAAACAAAATTAATACATAAAGAAATTATAGTTTTCCTTGTGAAATAAATCATTATTTTTCATAGAAATACATATTAAAATCAATTAAGAGGAAACAAAATGAGTAGTAGTAGTGTTTCTGTATTGTAAATTAACAAATAAATCAAAAAAAAACACATGAAAAAATTAATTACACTTTGTACTTCTCTACTATTAAGTACATCAATATTTGCGACAATCGTTGTTGGAACAGTTGGCAATGGAACCTTCGTTAATTGGGAAAATGTATCAAGCCCAGAATTTGGATTAGATTTCAATAATGATGGAATCTTAGAGTTTAAACTTAGTAATAGTGGGTTTGATATCGAAAACACAAACTGTTACATAGAATACAATGCAACAAATAACATTTGGGCAAATGGAACAGGAGATGAAAATTGGGATATTCCAAAAAACTTAGCTCTTAATACTCAAGTAGGAATTTCTGGAAACTGGATAGGAATGGGAGATTGTTCTCTAACAAGTTGGGCAGACGAAAGTCCTGTTTTTGCAGTAGGAACAGTATCATATATGGGATTTAGGTTCAAATTAGGTTCAAATACACATTATGGTTGGGCAAAGGTTCTAATTACAGGAAATGCAACAATAGGCTATACTGCTTCTTTCCAAAAAATAGCTTATGAATCCACTCCTAATGCACCAATTGGAGCAGGACAAGAAACATTGGGATTAAACTCAATAAACTCAACAAACCTATCAATATATCCAAACCCTGCAACAAATATGATAAATATTATTGGATCAGAAAACTCAACAAAAGTAGTTATTTCAAATATTTTAGGTGAAAAAACATTAGAGATAAGCTCACCTGTAAACTCAATAAATATTGAATCATTAAAGCCAGGTGTTTACTTTCTAACATTATTTAATGGAGATAAAACAACGACTAAGAAACTAATAAAGAAATAATATTAGTTTACTAGTTATAAAACTAAAAAAACGACTCGTTAAAATATTTAGCGAGTCGTTTTTTACATATAGTTATTTTAAATAATTATGCTTTATTGTCAGAACCAAGCACATTCTTAACCTTATGCATATATAAGTTTTTCAAGCTTTCTCTTGCTGGTCCTAAGTATTTTCTTGGGTCAAATTCAGCTGGGTTATTTGCAAGCACTTCTCTAACTGCAGCAGTCATAGCTAAACGTCCATCAGAGTCAATGTTGACTTTACAAACTGCAGATTTAGCAGCCTCACGCAATTGTTCTTCTGGAATTCCAACTGCATCCTTAATGCCTCCTCCATATTGATTGATGGTTACAACCAAATCTTGTGGTACTGATGAGGAACCGTGAAGTACAATAGGGAATCCAGGAATACGTTTTTCAATTTCTTTAAGAATATCGAAACGAAGAGGTGGTGGAATAAGCACTCCCTTTTCATTTCTAATACATTGTTCTGGTTTAAATTTATTAGCACCATGTGAAGTTCCAATTGAAATTGCTAATGAGTCAACTCCTGTTTTCTTCACAAAGTCTTCAACCTCTTCTGGACGAGTATAACTGCTCTTTTCAGCAGAAACATCATCCTCAACCCCTGCTAATACCCCCAATTCGCCTTCAACAGTAACATCATGTTGGTGAGCATACTCAACTACTCTCTTAGTTAATGCAACATTTTCATCGTAAGATAGGTGCGAACCATCTATCATAACTGACGAGAAACCATATTCAATACATGACTTACAAAGCTCAAAACTGTCTCCGTGGTCTAAGTGAAGCACAATTGGAATATTGCATCCAAGTTCTTTTGCATACTCAACTGCACCTTGAGCCATATAGCGAAGTAGTGTTTGATTTGCATACTTTCTAGCCCCTGAACTGATTTGAAGGATTACTGGAGATTTAGTCTCCACGCAAGCCTGAACAATAGCTTGCATTTGTTCCATGTTATTAAAGTTAAATGCAGGTATTGCATATCCACCTTTAAAGGCATTAGTAAAAATTTCTCTCGAATTCACCAAGCCAAGTTCTTTATAACTTACCATATCGATTAATTTTTAGGTTTGTAAATAAAATGATTTACTTTTTTTCTCTAATTTCATTAATTATATTCTCTATCCTATTATACAACCCCTTGCTTGTCTTAACAAGCGGTAGTCGAAGATGATTTTGGGATAGTCCCATAATTTCCAAAGCCGCTTTCACTCCTGCAGGATTACCTTCTTCAAAAATTGCATTAAAGAAAGGAAGTAGCCTATAATGAATATCTCTTGCTTTTTTATAGTCACCCTTTATACACAGATTAACCATAGTACTCATTTGTTTTGGAAAAGCATTTGCAGCAACTGAAATAACTCCAGCCATACCAACACTCATCAGAGGAAGGAGTAGTCCGTCTTCTCCTGAAATAACATGAAAGTTCTTTGGCTTTTTTGAAATAATCTCCATACATTGAGCAAAATTACCTGAAGCTTCTTTTATCCCTACAATGTTTGGGAAGTCATTAGCAAGTTGAAGGCAAGTTTCAGCAGAAATATTTGAAGCAGTCCTCCCAGGAATATTATAAAGAATAACAGGAATTGGACAAGCCTCAGCAATTGCTTTAAAATGTTCGTAAATTCCTTTTTGAGATGGCTTATTATAATATGGAGTAACAGATAATATGGCATTAATACCAGAAAAATCTGTTTTGGATATCTTATCAACAATAACTGTCGTATTGTTTCCTCCCATTCCAAGTACAATTGGAACTCGAGAATTAACAGCATCAATGGTATAGTCTAAAACAGCCATCTGTTCCTGATCTGTTAGCGTTACAGATTCAGCAGTTGTGCCTAAGCATACAATATAGTCGACACCATTTTGAATTATATGTTCAATAATATTACCCAAAGCAGTGAAATCAACATTCCTTTGTTTGTGAAATGGAGTAACTACAGCCACCCCAGTGCCTCTAAAATCCTTGTTCATATTAATATTATCTTATTAAATTTTATATATTTATTCGAGAAAGATAATGAACCAATTGGTTCCTATAATCAATCATATTAGCTTGTTCTAATTTCAAAAGCATATCAAAATGCTTCCTATTATCTTCAGTATCTATGGCTATCTTAAACTTAGCCTTTGAAAGAGCAGCTATATAAAAAGGTGCAAAATCATCAGATAAAGAGAAATTGATAAGTAAATCAAACTCCTTTGCCAAAAACTCAGTGATATGAATACCTGTTGGAACTTGCATAAGACCCAATTCTTTATCAGAGCAAAGAGTAACATTAAGCGTTTCAATAAACCAAAGAGGTTTCAAATTACCATAAAACACACCCATAATCTCAACCTTAGCTTTCTTTTCTTGAAACTCTTTTATAACAGTTTTTATAGTGTTCCAATTTATTTCTTTATCAACCAAACAAACAATTCCTACAGTTTTTGCTGAATTTAAAGAAGAGATTTTCTTCTCTCTATGATGTTGTTTGAGTTTGACTTTTAATACAAAAGATTGCACAAAACGCCTTATTTTGTCTAGCATTGAACTGAAAATTTCTTTTAAATAATTTGTAAAATTACAACATATATTATTACGAAACAAATTATTTATACAAATCATTATCTAAAATATATTACCTTTGCTTTCAGAATGAAGATATTTGAACAAAACTCAAAATTAAAATGGATATTGTTTATCATTGCCTTTGCATTGATAGGCTATTTCCTTTGGGAAGTCAATAAATTAATCTCTCAACTAAGAATAGAAGAAAAGAAAAAGATTGAGCTATGGGCAAACACTATAAGTAGGAAATCCGACCTTGTCCAACACACTGAAAACTTCTTTAAACAAGTAAAGGAAGAGGAAAGAAAAAGAGTGGAACAATTTATTGAAGCTCACAAAATTATCCTCCAACAACCATTAGATAAAGAACTAGACTTCTACTTCCGTTTCATATCCGAAAACAGAACAATACCTGTAATAATAACAGACGAGTTTAA
>JALNVJ010000006.1 GCA_023227645.1 Bacteroidales bacterium
CTGTCCTCAAAGATACATAAAAACTTATTTAAAGAGTGCGTTGGATTTTACAACGGTCTTAATCTATATCAAGTCTTTTTTCAAAAAGGTTAAGTCTTTTTGGGATAGTATCGGTTTTTTTTATCGGACAACAATGATAAGGAATAAATAAAACTAAACAAGGACTTAATTTGATTAAGCCCTTGTTTAGTTTTATTTATTATATTTCTTTTTTGTGAAAATCGGTGGGGGCTTCTGTATTTAAGGCTTTGCTTTTGAAAAATACCTTGAAATGGTTTTGACGAGCTTTAAGATCGGCTTCATCTATTCCATTTACATAAAATATAAGCTCTAAGGTTTTTCCCTCATCTAGAATATTGTATTCGTTGGTCAGCATTTCTATTAATTCAGAAACTGCTGTAAAAACTTCCTCATTTGCTTTAAAGGTAAAACATACTCCATTAACGCATTGTTCGAAGATAAAATCGGACTTAAATTCAGTACTAAGTTCTGTATTATTATAAATAATATCCATAGCTTCATCCACAACAACAGAAAGTATACCAAAATAGTTATGCAAATTAAATCTATCGCATATCTCCTCTACTAAAGCTTGAGCTTTTATTCTTTGGCTTCTATCTGCATTTAATTCTATAGTATCGTAGTTTTGTCTCATAGAGTTTATTCTTTTGTTTCAACTTTCAAATTTATAAAAAAATCAGATACTTTCTCCTTATAATATGGAGAAAATATTGGAGGGATTTGTCTGAATAGTTCCAACTCTCTATTTTTAAGTTTATTAAATTCAATAAACTGATTGTTAGTTTTTTCAAATACATCCTTTCCTTCAGTAGATTCTCTTTTCTGCTCTTGTTCTTTCATCTTTTGAGCTTTCTCGTGTTCTAACATTCTTGTTAGAATATTATTTTGACGATTTATGGTCTGCTGATTGATAATTTTGTTTACGATATCCGTTTCAGTTTGTTCCATTTGATGCATTAAATTATCTAATTCTCCAGTAGATTGTCCTCCTTCTGCTTTTAATTCATCAGAATATTCCTGCATCATCTTCCTTATCATCTCTTGCTGTGCTGCCATTCGAGCCAGCTCTTCATTGATTTGTGCGTTTTCTCCTATCTTTGGTTTCCCTGAATTACCTTTCTCCTTGCCCTCTAATTCTTTTTTTAGCCTTTGCATTTCTTTATTTAATGCATCTTGTAGCTCTCGCATATTCTTTGGGTTCTTCTTCCCTGCTTTGCCTGGTTTATTGCATTGGCTCTTTGGGTTACCTTTTGAATTGGGTTTTTTGCTTGAATTAGCCTGCATATTTTGCTGCATATTATTTAGGCTTTCTGCCAACATTAATGCCAGATTATTCATTGAAGTCATTGCATATTGTTGGGAAGTTGTGGATTGGGTGTTTTTGAATGAGCCGTATATACTTTGATTATATTGTAGGAGCTTGT
This sequence comes from Bacteroidales bacterium, assembly GCA_023227645.1. Classification (GTDB taxonomy): domain Bacteria; phylum Bacteroidota; class Bacteroidia; order Bacteroidales; family P3; genus UBA10566. The sequence goes on from JALNVJ010000006.1 coordinate 1,446, forward strand.
TTAAGGAATTACTTATTTGATTATCTATTGAGCTAAGCTCCTTATTTATTGCATGACTGATTTGTGGTTGCCTCTTACTCATTGCAAACAAACTATCGGCAATCATCTTCATATCATTCTTGATTTTGTTTTGGGTATTTATTAGCCCTTGGTAGGAAGGGTCTGTTACTGAAGTTAGTCTTACCTTTTGCATTATTGCCTCTTGACTAATGGATATCTTAACAAGGTTTTTAAGAATTTGTCTTACTTCTTGTATATCTTCTGCCAATTGTTCTTCCTCATTTTCTTCCTGCTGGTCTTCTAAGGATGATGCCATCTCTTCCATCTTATCTGCTGCAGATTTTTGACTCTTAGAAGCTTCTTTATTCTTTTTATCCTCCATTTGTTCCTTTGCCTTTGTTTGCTCTTGACTAATGGAATCTTCTTTTTCCTTATCTCTTTTAATGTCTTGTGGATCCTCTAGTCCTAAGGCTTTTTTCTCAACATCTTTAATTTCTTGCTTTATCTTTTCAAATGATTTATTTAACTCATCTTGTTTTTCTTGTAATTCTTTATTGTCTTTTGGGTTCTTTTTAGTCTCTTGTGATAATTTTTTCTGTTCTTGAGCTGTTTCTCTTAGTTTATCTATGGTTTCTTGTAGCTTCTTCTCTACTTCCAATCGCTTAAACATTTCAAGATTTCTATCCAATTGTTTTTCTAAGTCCTCATTATTCATTTTAATCTTATCTAAAGCGTCTTTGAGGTCATCTTTCTTAATGTTATCCTTAATCATCTTATTGATTTCATCAAACATATCTTTTGCTACTTCTTGGAATAGTTTTTCGAGTTCTTGTTGTTTCTTTAGAATTTCTTCGGATTGTTTTTTGTATTTCTTATCTAAATTATTGTTTTGCTTAATTTTCTTGCTTATCTCTTCTAATTTAGATTTAATTTTCTCTTGTTTTTCTTTTAGCTCTTGAATTTGTTTTTTGTCTTGCCAGTCTAACTCTTTCTTGTCAAGCATTTTCTTATTCAATTGTTTGATTTCTTCTTGAATTTTCTTCAATTCATCAATAGATTGATCAGTTTCCTTTTTGATATCACTACTTGTTTTTTCTTGCTTTGCTTCAATCTCTTCCATTGTTGGCAATTCAATAGAAAAACTTGTTGAACGGGTTGATTTAACTCCGTCAATTCCATCATTATCCCATACTTCAAAATAATAAACTACCCTATCTCCTGAATTAAGATCTTGTGATGAAAGGTCGTAATAGAAATAAAACTCTTGTGTATTGTCAATTTTTGAAAATGGAACTTGTACCTTGGTTATTGTTTTTGAATTCTCTCCCTTTCTATATTTCTCAATATGAAATTCTAATTTAGAAAAGCCATAATCATCTTTGATTTGCCCTCTAAAATATACTCTTTCTCCAATTAAGCTATCCCTTTGCTCTATTACAGCTATCTGAGGACTAAGGTCAGGAATAACAGATATTGAGAATTGGAGGGAATCTGTATATGTTGTAAAGTTGTTCTTGGTAAGGATTTGGTAGCTTAAATCACTTAATATTGTTTTGGAAAAAGATAATCTTCCTTCCTTTGTTGGAGTGAAAACATCATGCTTTCCATTATAATTAAATATAAATTTCTTAGTATCTCTCGTTACTGCTTTCCACTGAACTATACTTCCCTTTGGAATAGAAAAATTGTTGATATTTGTATAGGATTCTTCTTTTATCTTTGTGTAGGAAGGGAAAGTTATTATAGCTTGAAGGTCTAAGAGAATTGGTTTTGGAAAAACTACAATTTTATAATCTTTACTTATCACATTTGTAGCCTCAAAATGAAAAGTACTTGTGTTTTGTATTTGTTTGATAGTGTAAGAGAAGATATCTTTCTTCTCTTTTCTCATTTGAAAGACTTGTTTATTGACAATAATGTTAACCATATCAACAAGCATATCACCTTCTATCATTACTCTTATTGTTATATCTTCATTTTGTAGAGCTTCTAAGCTCTTATTCATCAATTTATATGAAAAGGGAGCTGGAGCTTCAAAATATTTTTCGTGGTTAATATATCTATAAGTTGGTTCCTTAATAAAACTAGGGAAGAAAATTAGGCTTAGTATTATTATACCTAGGGGTATTGAAACCCATTTAATGAATTTTCTATTCTTAGATAAATCTACTGCTCCTAGGAAAGGAATAGGGCTTAGTTCTTTTGTTTTCTGACCAATGCTGGCTTCTAATAACTGTGAATCAATTTTAGATGTGAGCTCTTGGAGCTGTAGAAGATTAATAAGTTTGTCAGAAACTTCAGGAAAATGCTTACCTATTATTTCTGCAGCTTCTTTATAAGATATTGTTTTTGTTACTCTAAATATCTTAAAAAAGGGTATTATTATAAATAAATAAATTATTATTATTGCTATCAATAGAAAAAAATAGAAAAGTATAGAGCGTATTATTATGGAATGGTAGTTGAAGTATTCGAGTGTGTTTAGTATAAGAAAAAAACTAAAAAGAAGAGATGCTGAATATAAGATCCCTTTAATTAGTTTGTTTTTATAATATTTTCTTATAAATTTATCTAACTTCGATATTATTATTTCATTAGTCTTCACTTTTATACTCCTTCATTCAATCTTATATCTATTTTAACTTCTTTTCGTCCTTATACCATTTAATTGTCTTTTCAACTCCTTTTCTTAAGTCTGTTTGTGGCTCAAAACCTAAATCTTCTTTTAGGTTGTCGATGTCACAATTCCAATTCCTTGCTTTTAGTATATTGTATTTATCTTTATTTAGGGTAAATGTTCTATTCATTATCTTGCCCAAAAACTCCATAAATGAACTTATCCATGATACAATAAATAACGGGAATTTTAGCTTTATAGTCCTTTTTCCTAAAACTTCTTTTGTTATTTTGGCAAATTCTGTATCAAAGTATACATTTCCATCACTTACAAAATAGATTTTTCCTTTTATTTTAGATTTCATTGATAACAAGCATACTTCAACTAAATCATCAATATGAACAAAAGTCAGACGTTGTGGAACGTAGCCAAGGTATGGTTCCAGGTGATTATTAATAGTTTGGAAGTAAACAAAGTAATCTGTTTCACGTGCACCATAAACTCCAGTTGGTCTAAGAATAATATAATTTTCAAAATTATCTTTTAAATATTCCTCTGCCTTAAGTTTAGCTTTTCCATATCCAGTGTTGGGAGTGTTGGGGTCGGTAACCTTTTTTGGAGAAAAATTAATCTCCTCCCCTTCTCCACAAGCCGCAAAACTACTAAAGAAAATTAGCTTTGTTTCTAATCCTTTAATTGAATCTATTAGAGATTTTGTGTATTCGAAGTTAATTCTTTCAAAATCTAATTGCTTTTTTGCTTTTGTAATACCTGCAAGATGAAATATGGTTGAGAAATTTTCATCTTTAAGGATATCCGATAACTCCTTAGGTCTATTATAAGGAAGATCAATAAACTTAATTCTTTTATCTTGAAGATATTCTCTACTACTTGTTTTTCTAATTCCAGCAACCACATCATAGCCCTCTTGAAGTAGCCTATCAACTAAACTACTCCCAATAAAACCACTTGCTCCTGTAACTAAAATTTTTTGCATATTGTATTAGATTTGTTTTATATATGCTCTGCGACGAATTGCAATTCTACTATCATATTTTTCCCAAATTTGAGACGCTTGATTTGTTTCAAGCTGTGGATTTGCAATTGCCATCTCTGCTCCTAACTCTATATAACGTCGATTCATTTCAACATAATATAGGGAATGAACTCCTTTATTTTGCCAATCGGGATCAACTCCATTAATATATAAATCAATATAGCTATAATCTTTTAGGGCTTTTAAGAGATGATACCATCCAAAAGGAAACAACCTCCCTTTACTCTTTCTTAAAGCATTAGAAAGAGAAGGCATAGAAACACCAAAAGCAACTACATCATCTTTATCATCAACAATAAAACAGACTAATTTTGGCTCTATAAAACTAAAATATTGACCTATATAGAAGTCAATTTGATTATCATTAAGAGGAACATAACCAAAAAGTTCAGCAAATGATTTATTAACTACATGGAATATCTTTTTACCATATAATTTAACTATTTCCTTTTTCGATAAGCCATCAACAATCTTTAAATTATATTTTGTTTTTATAAGATTATTTATCTTACTTAGCTTTTCAGGAACTGGTTGATTGGCTTTTATTTCATATTGAACCCAATCAACTTCCTTAATATAACCTAATTTATCAATTAATGGTGGATAATAAGAAGGGTTATAATAACAAGCAATTGGACAATTAACGTCGAATCCTTCAACCATCATTCCTTCCTTGTCCATATCAGTAAAGCCCATAGGACCTACAACCTCATCCATATTCCTCTCTTTTGCCCAATTTTCAACAGCTTTTAAAAGAGAATCCGCAACCTGTAAATCGTTAATATAATCGAACCATCCAAAACGCATTCTTTTTTGATTCCATATTTCATTAGCTTTAATATTTAGTATTCCTACTATTCTTCCAACCACCTCTTCACTCCTATAAGCTAAAAACATCTTATATTCACAAAACTCCAATGCTGGATTTTTCTTTTTATTGAATGTAATTCTCTCATCCATAATTAATGAAGGAACCCACATCTTATCGTCTTTAAATAGTTTGTAGGGAAATTTTAAAAACTTATTAAAGCCTTTTTTATCCTTAACTTCTTCTATTCTTATTAAATTATCCATTTATAGATATGTTATTTGTTATTTAATAACTTCATACTTTTTAAATACTTTAGTTAGCTTATCTATTGCAATATCAACTTGTGAATGAGTATGAGTTGCCATTAAAGAAAACCGTATTAGAGTTGAATCAGGACTACATGCTGGTGGGATAACAGGATTTACAAATATCCCATCATCGTAGAGTTCCCTAGTAATCATAAATGTTTTTTCAGTATCTCTAATATAAAGAGGTATAATAGGAGATTGTGTTTTACCTATCTCAAAACCTAAAGTTCTAAATGCATTAAGTGAATAATTTGTTATATCCCATAAATGATCAATTCTTTCAGGCTCTTGCGTTATAACATCTAATGCAGCAATTACGCATGCAGTTGCTGATGGTGCAATTGAAGCTGAGAAAATATATGTTCTTGAATTATGTTTTAGATAATTAATAGTTTCTTTATCTGTAGCAATAAAACCGCCAATTGCAGCTAAACTCTTACTAAAGGTTCCCATAATTAAATCAACATCATCAGTTATTCCAAAATGGTTACAAATACCTTTTCCTCCTTTTCCGAACACTCCTAAACTATGAGCTTCATCAACATAAATATCAGCGTTATATTGTTCAGCCAATTTCTTAATTCCTGGCAAATTTGCTATATCACCTTCCATCGAATAAACTCCGTCAACAGCAATCATTTTAATCTCATTATAAGGTATTTTTTTAAGAACCTCTTCCAATGAATTCATATCATTATGCTTGAATTTATAATTTTTAGCATATGATATCCTTCTTCCTTCAATAATTGAAGCGTGATCTAATTCATCTAAAATTAAATGGTCTCCCCTACCCATTATAGTTGGAATAACTCCAATATTGGAGTGAAAACCAGTTGAAAAAACAATTGCTTTTTCTTTACCTACAAAGGTAGCTAATTTCTCTTCTAATTCAATATGGATATCTAATGTTCCATTTAAGAATGGAGAACCCGCACATCCTGAGCCATATTTTCTTAAAGCTTCAATTCCTGCTTCAATAATTTTAGGATGGTTTGTAAGACCAAGATAGCTGTTAGATCCAAACATTAAAACCTTTCTCCCGTCCATCAATACTTCAGTATCTTGGTCACTACAAATAGTACGAAAATAAGGATAAATACCTAATTCTTTTACTTTCTGAGGCTCTGTGTATTTTGTAAATCTATTTTTTAATTGCTTCATATATATACTATTAACATTATATTAATTATAATTAAGCTACAAAGTTAATATTTTATTTAATAATGATTGTAAATAATTGTAATAATTAAACTTTTATTATTGGGGAAACTAAAAAAGAATTAAATATAAAAAGAATAATCATAGACAGTAAATTGTTTTTTAATTTATAATTGAAAAACCTTATAAGAGAATTCATTTAATAATTATACAAAACAAAATGAGAATTTAGGTTTGATTTATAATAAACTTAACTAAGTTTTCCTTTAATCTACTCCCTCCTATTCTAAAATATTTCGAATTTAAATTTTCTTTACCTAAAAAATAAGAAAAAAGAATATAATAATCTAAGGCTTGTTCAAAGGTAGAAATACCTCCTGCTACCTTAATTGATTTTAAAACACCTGTTTTATTTTTATAGTCAATAATTGATTTTATCATTATTGCAAATGAATAAATATCAGCACCTGTTGTAATTTTTCCTGTTGATGTTTTAATAAAATCAGCTCCAGCATCAAGAGAAATAATACTTGCTTTATATATATTTTCAAAGGAACCTAACTCCCCTATTTCTAGAATAACTTTCAATATTTTATCACCACATATTTCTTTTGATTTCAATGTTTCGTGTGAAACAATATCAAATTTCCTTTCCAAAAACAAGCCTCTATTTAATACTATATCAACTTCATCAGCACCATTATCAATTGCAAATTTAATCTCACTTAACTTGAGTTCTATTGGGTTTTGTCCGGAGGGGAAATAACCTGCAACAACAACTTTCTTAATTTGTTTATCTAAATTACTTTCATTTAAAATACTTAAGAAATTAGGATAAACACATATCCCAGCAACTTTAATTCCATTTAATTCATAAATGGTCGAGTTTTCAATCAACTTTTTGATAGACTCCTTATTGTCTGTTGAAGACAGCGAGGTTAAATCTAGACATTTCAAACATTGAATTGCTACCTCTATTTTATTAACTCTATGTCTCTCCTGTTCTAAAATTTTATCTATTGAATTAATATCAATTATTGAGTTCATTTATTTGATTTTATTTGAGAGAATGTTTCTTTAGCAAACTTAGGAAATGGTCTTGAAATTGAAATATTTCTCTTTATTAAAAATTTAAGAAGAATCTCTTTCATCCAAGCCTTTTTATTTATTTTTTTTCTATTTACTAAGTGATCTTTTAGTATTTTCACCTTATATCTATCGCTAAAATCCATATTCCTATTCTCAAAAAAAATATTCCTATTAGCAATAATTAGATCAGTTATAGGTATATTCATCGGACATACCTTATCGCAGTTTCCACAAAGAACACAATTAAAACTTAAATGTTTACATCCATCAGCTGTCTCTAAAAATGGTAATACAACGTTTGCAATTGGTCCAGTAAAAACATTATTATATGGCTCTTCCCCTATCAAAGCATATACTGGACAAACTTTTTTACACGCATCGCAATCAATACAAGTTAAAGCCTTTCTATGCTCTTTTAATTCAAGAAGACTAGTTCTTCCATTGTCAACAATAAACAATTCTAAATTTGTTTCTTTATTTATTTTTGGGGTATAGATTGTGGTTAAAGAAAGATAATCTGCTTTGTTTTTATTAATAGAGTAAAGTTGAGATAATAATTCAATATCATCTATATTTTTTAGAATATTATTAAATGGAAGAATAAATATTTTAAATTCAGCTTCCATAACTAATTCCATTTCTAAAGCAGATTCAAAGTCTAAAAAAACACTTCCTGTTTGAGCAATAGCATATTTTGGCTCAAAAATTACACATTTTAAAGATTGAGGATTAATATTAAAGTCTTCTTCCTTTAATTTCTTAATTATTCCTAGTTCTTTAATGAATCTACTTTCAAAAATATTTACTTCTTTGATTTTATGTTCACTAAATATTTTTAAAATATCTTCAATAAGACTATTATAATCTATTGCCCAATTAGTTTCTAAACCATTTTCAATAAATTTTTTATCAAACAAAACTAATAATTCATCAATATGATTAATATTTTTTTGCCTTAAATTAGAAGTTTGCTTCTTAGCGTTATTATAGCTTTTAAAATTTCTTAGAGAAATATCTTCAATACTGTAAGAAATATCAATAGATTTAATTTTTTCAATAGCTATCTTACAATCTGAAATAAAAAATTTATACTCGTTGGTTTTCATTTTAAGAGATTTACTTTAAAAGAATAGAAATTTTATCAACTCTTCTTTGATGTCTTCCTCCTTCATAATCAGTTTTCAAATATTTTAAAGATATTCTAAGACCATCTTCAAGAGAAATAAATCTTGCAGGAAGAGCACAAATATTTGCATTATTATGTTGACGAGACAAAGAAGCTAATTCCTCATTCCAACAAAGAGCACATCTAACTTTTAAATATTTATTTGCAGTCATTTGAACTCCATTTCCACTTCCACACATAATTAATGCTCTTTCATAAAGACCATCATTAATATCTTTTGCTAAAGGGTGTATAAAATCAGGATAATCACAACTATCAGTTGTAAAAGTACCATAATCTTTTATGTTATATCCTTGAATACTAAGCTCTTTGATTAAGAATTCTTTTAATTCATAACCAGCATGATCTGATGCTATAGGGATAATTTTTGAATTATTCATTGTATGTTGATAACTATTTTTAAGTTAATAAATAACGTTTTTGTTTATTCATTTGATAATAAAGCTTCCTAATTAAAAGCAAAAGTAGTCATTATTTTGCAAGTAATTTAATTTCAAAAGACAAAAAGATTAACACATTAGATGTTGATAACTATAGATTTTTTGTTCAAAATTTGTTTATCATATGAATAACACATAATTTTGTTGATAAATTGAAGAGTTATTAAGATTGTATTAATAAGGTTTTGAACTAAAAATTAGGTAATAATAATATTTAATTTTGAACAAAGTCTAATATACACTCTTTTGTTAATAACAATATTAATAGATTAGTATTTAATTGTTTATATATTTATATTCTATTAATAACTTGTTGAGAAATTAAGATATTTAAGAAAAACAAACTTTATAATACTAACTTTTCAACCATACTAACAGGGCTATATATCATAATAATATTAATATAAAAAGAAAATATAATTATATAACTAGAAAAGAAAATGAGAACACAAGATAAAATAGATAGAATAAAAAAGTTAAAAAGAGAAAAAAATGCTATAATACTTGCGCATTATTATCAAATACCAGAAATTCAAGATATTGCAGATTTTATTGGTGACAGTTTAAATTTAGCAGAAAAAGCTAAAAATATTGAATCTGAACTTATTTTATTTTGTGGAGTTCATTTTATGGGTGAAACAGCTAAAATACTTAATCCCAAAACAAAAGTTATTATTCCAGATATGGATGCAGGTTGTTCACTTGCAGACTCTTGTCCTAAGGAAGACTTTCAAAAATTCAAAGAGCAAAATCCAGATCATATTGTTATTTCATATATAAACTGTAGTGCAAATATAAAGACATTATCTGATATTATTTGTACATCAGGAAATGCTTTACAAATAGTTAACTCATTACCAAAAGAACAAAAAATAATATTTGCTCCTGATAGAAACTTAGGTGGTTATATAAATAGAATAACTGGTAGAAATATGCTTCTTTGGCAAGGAACATGTGAGGTACATGAATTATTAACAGCAGAATATGTTCTTAAACAAAAGAAAAAAAATTCAGATTATTTACTTATTGCACATCCTGAGTGTAATGATGCTGTTCTTCAAATAGCAGATTTTGTTGGTTCAACATCAGCTATGATTAATTATGTTAAGACTCATTCTAGTACTAAATTTCTCGTTGCAACTGAATCTGGGATTGTTCACCAGCTAAAAAAAGATAATCCATATAAAGACTTCATTATTGTAACTCAAGACGAGAGCTGCGCTTGTAATGATTGTAGGTTTATGAAATTAAATACGATTGATAAAGTATTAGAATCCCTGGAAGAGGAAAAATATGAAATTATTCTTGATGAAGATTTAATGGAATCTGCAAAAAAACCAATTGTAAAAATGCTTGATCTTTCAAAAAAACTTGGAATTATTTAATAAAGTTTCTTACTATTAAAATTGCTGAGAAATTGAACCAAAATTCCATGAAATAGAAATCTTATATTTTAACATTTAATTTATACATAAGTATATGATATTAAATACAAATCTCTTTCTAACTATAAAAATATAATCCTTATTTTAACATTTTGAGTGAAGAATTTAGATTGTTCTTAGTACTAGGTTACCTATATTAGTTAAAACATGTTAATATTTATGGCGAAAAAGATTGTATTTGTATTTTTATGTATTCTATATTTTGAAAATTTATATTCTCAAGATTTTAAAAAGATATTTTTAGAAATTAACTCAAAAGATAAATTTTTTATTATTACTAAACCAATTACTTCTCTAATTGTAATAAAAATTGCGATGCAGGTAAATTCAATTTTAGTTAATAAACAAAGTGAAAATTTTCTAGATTCCGATCCCCAAGGCGGACAAATTGATGCTTTTCGTCATATTTTTTTAATGTATAAACTTTCTTTAGAAATAGGAATAGAGAAAGCAAGAAGGATAGGAAATATTTATGAGAGTTATAATGAAAAAGTATTTTATAAAAATCCTGATTCTGGATATGATGAAGTGGGCCAAGAAATGGATAAATTTAATAATGAAGTGGGAATATATCTATTTTTGAAATTAGGTATTGTTGATGATAAAACTCTTATTAATGAAATTGAGAAAGAAATAATTAAAGGAACGGCAAGAAAAATATATAAAAATAATGAGAAAAGAAGTATTTCTATAGATAATATGATAATTGAAGATAGTATTTGGATGAAGAGTTGGAAAAATGAAAGAGTTTTAATTCAATCAAATAGATGAAATTAACCTTATAAAGAGAATAAATAATAACCAATAATAATAATAAACAATTTAAAACAATGAAAATAAAACTAGTAATTCTAATGATTTTGTTTGCAAATTTATTAAATGCTCAATCGTATAAATATTCACATTATTGTCTTGACTCTCTTTCTTCAAAAGACTTTGCAGGAAGGGGATACTCTGAAAATGGAGATAAGAAAGCAGCAAATTTTATAGTAAGAGAACTTCAAAATAGTAGAGTTAAGCTTTTAGGAAAAGAGGGAAAACAAGAATTTGATTTAACAATCAATAATATCCATACTCTTGAATTAAAGCTTCACAATAAAGATAGTATTAAAAAAGTAGGAGAAGATTTTTTAGTTTTAGGTTCTTCACCAACAAAAAAAATTACTCTTGAGAAAGAAAAGTTGTTAGTTATAAATAAAGAGAAAGACTATAAAAAAGAGTTAGCAGACTATTCATCTAAAGTAATATTATTTAATCAAAAGACCACTAACTTATCTAAAATATACGCTTTTATAAGAGATTTAGAGAAAAGCTATGTAACACCAAAGCTTGTTATTATCCAAGGATATGATAAGATACAATATGCGATAGGTAAAAATCAAATACATTTTCCTGTTCTACAACTAAAAGGGGAAGAATTAAGTAATAAGATAGATTATTTAGAACTAAATATTGGGTCATTTCTTGATGAGAAATATACATCACAAAATATATGGGCAATGGTTGAAGGAACAAAATATAAAGACAGCCTTTATGTATTTACCGCCCATTATGACCATTTAGGAAAAGTAGGAAAAGACTGTTATTTTCCAGGAGCAAATGATAATGCATCAGGAGTATCTGTATTGCTTGATTTGGCAAAATACTATGCTCAAAATCCTGCCGACTATTCAATAGCATTTATATTCACAACAGGAGAAGAAATAGGACTTTTAGGTTCTAAGTATGCAGCAGAAAACCCATTGATAGATCTTTCTAAAGTAAAATTCTTATTTAATATGGATATGTGTGGAACAGGATCAGGTGGAATTGTTTTAATTAATGGGAAAAAAGAAATAAATGCTTCTATTCAAATTCAAACCATAAATAATGATAAACGATACTTCAAGGAAATAAGAGTAGGAGGGGAGTCGTGCAATTCTGATCACTGTCCATTTGTTCAAAAAGGAGTACCAGCCTTTTTCATTTTTACCTTCGGTTGTGAATACAATGAATACCACACAATCTATGATAATGGAAAAGACCTATCTTTCACAAAACATCTTGACTTGTGTAATATCCTTAAAGACTTCATAAACACTTACAATAGATAGCATGTTTCACGTGAACTATTATTTTCTAAGATATGCTAAAGAACATTGTCTTCTCTTATACTTTTATTTTTCATCCTCTTACTCTTATAAAGTAGATACTTCTTTTAAAAGTACTTAGTATTATAATTATTTTGTCATTAATTAATGAGATATTTTTATAATTATTTTTGCAATATCTTTTAAATAGAAGAACTAATACTTGGAGAGGTAAAATATCAAGGAATAAAGTTTCCTTTTTATTTTTATATTCCTTATTATCAGCTTATTAAGTCTTAATTTAATTATATTAAGTTTATTTTTTGCCTATTTGGATAAGTTTTTCCTTCTCTTTTTGAATTTATAGAACGAGTTTTTGGATTTACATGGTGAGTTTTTGAATTTAGATAGTCTCTTAATCATACTCAAATGCCATTCTGTTGAATTGAAATGGCATTCTGTCGCGTTGAAATGGCATTCCATGACGACGGAATGCCATTTCGTACTCAAAAAGAGACCATCTAAATCCATTAACTCACTATCTAATTCTTAAAACTAATTATAAATATCTATTTTCTTCTTGTATTGAATATAAGTTATTATAGTGTTTATAATGAAGGTTGCTATGTTATAAAATTATACTATATTATTTTGTCTTTCTTTTTTTAGTATTTATTTTGTACTTTTGTAGCTCATATTTTTGATAATTGATAATTAAAAATAACATTATATGGATTTTAGACAAGCTGTTGTGGAAGGTATCCCTGATTATCTTCCTATTAAGAGAGAATATGATTTATCAGTAAATCATGCCCCTAAGAGAAAAGATATTCTTAATATAAGAGAAAAGAAATTGGCATTAAAGAATGCTTTAAGGTATTTTGATAATAAGTTTCATAAAGAATTGGCAAAAGAATTTGCTGAAGAACTTGAAATTTATGGAAGAATATATATGCATAGGTTTCGTCCTGATTATGAAATGTATGCAAGGCCTATTGATGAATATCCAGCCAAATGTAAACAAGCTGCAGCAATTATGCTTATGATTCAAAATAATCTTGATCCTGCTGTTGCACAACACCCTCACGAGCTTATTACATATGGTGGTAATGGTGCCGTTTTTCAAAATTGGGCACAGTATCGTCTTGTTATGAAGTATTTAGCTGAAATGAATGAAGAACAAACTCTTGCAATGTACTCAGGACATCCAATGGGCTTATACCCAAGTCATAAGGATGCGCCAAGAGTTGTTGTAACAAATGGTATGGTTATACCTAATTATTCAAAACCAGATGATTGGGAGAAATTTAATGCATTAGGTGTTTCTCAGTATGGACAGATGACGGCAGGTTCTTATATGTATATTGGGCCTCAAGGTATTGTTCATGGAACTACTATAACTGTCTTGAATGCAGGAAGAAAGATTGGAAATGATGGACTTGGTGGCAAGCTTTTTATTACCTCAGGACTTGGAGGAATGTCAGGTGCTCAACCAAAGGCAGGTAATATTGCTGGTTGTGTTTCAATAACTGCAGAAATTAATCCTAAGGCTATTCATACTCGTTATTCTCAAGGCTGGGTCGATCATGTTTATGAAAATTTAGAAGAACTTTGGACAAGGGTCCAAGAGGCTAGAAAAAATAAAGAAGTTGTATCATTCGCATATCAAGGGAATATCGTTGATTTATGGGAATATGCAGCAAAGAATAATATAAAGGTTGATATTGGTTCCGATCAAACATCACTTCATAATCCTTGGGCTGGAGGTTATTATCCTGTTGGTCTTAGTCTTGAAGATGCTAATAATATGATGACAAATCAGCCTGAACTATTTAAAGAAAAGGTACATGAATCTCTTAGAAGACAAATAATTGCTATTAATACCCTAAGCGAAAGAGGTATGTATTTCTTCGATTATGGTAATGCTTTTCTGCTTGAAAGTTCAAGAGCAGGAGCTGATGTTATGAAAGAGGATGGTGGATTTAGATATAATTCCTATGTTCAAGATATTATGGGACCTATGTGTTTCGATTACGGTTTTGGACCTTTTCGTTGGGTTTGTACTTCAGGGAAAATAGAGGATTTAGATCTATCTGACCAAATTGCTATGGAGGTTCTTGAAAAAATGTCTAAGACTTCTCCTAAGGAGATATCTCAACAAATGAGGGATAATATAACTTGGATTAAAGGAGCAAAGGCAAATAAATTAGTTGTTGGTTCTAAGGCAAGAATTTTATATGCCGACTGTGAGGGAAGAACAAAAATTGCTTCTGCTTTCAATCAAGCAATAAAGGAAGGCAGAATAACAGCTCCTATTGTTCTAGGAAGAGATCATCATGATGTTTCTGGAACAGATAGTCCTTTTAGAGAAACATCAAATATTTATGATGGTTCATCTTTTACAGCAGATATGGCTATTCAAAACTGTATTGGAGATGGTTTTAGGGGAGCAACCTGGGTGTCTATCCATAATGGAGGAGGAGTAGGCTGGGGAGAAGTTATTAATGGTGGCTTTGGATTGGTGATTGATGGCTCTGACGATGCGGAAAGAAGGTTAAAGAATATGCTTTTCTGGGATGTTAATAATGGACTTTCAAGAAGATCTTGGGCTAGAAACGAAGGAGCTATATTTGCAATTAAAAGAGCTATGGAGACTGAACCTAACTTAAAAATAACTATACCAAATATTACTGACGAGGGATTAATTGATTCGATATTCTAATAATACTATTTATATCCAAGTATTTGCGAAGGATGTTTCATATGGAACACAATCATAAATTGAATTATTGATTATGAAAAAATGGTTTGCCCTATATGTTCAACCAAGAAAAGAAAAGGTTGTCGAGAAGGAGTTATTGAGAAGTAATTACGAGGTTTATTTGCCATTAAAGAAATGTTTAAGGCAATGGAAAGATAGGAAGGCAATGGTAGAAATGCCATTAATCCCTTCCTATGTTTTTACTCGAATTAGGGAAGTGGATATGTGGGATATTGTTAAGATTAATGGATGCGTTAAGTTTATTTGGTTTAATAATAAGCCTTGTTCAATTCCTGATAATCAAATTGATTCAATGAGATTAATTCAAGAGAAAGAGATTGAAATTGAACTTGAAAATAATATTAGACCAAATCAAGGAGATAGGGTAAGGATAGTTGAAGGGCCTTTTGCAGGTTTAATAGGAGTTATTAAGAGAGGAAATAAAAATAATTTTGCAGTAAGAGTTGATAGTTTAGGAGTAGATCTTTCGATTGTACTTGAAGAGAGTCAGATTAAGTTGGCTGAGATAATAGAATAATAAATAATACCTGATCAATAAGAATATTGTTAAGGTGTAAAATAAATAATAATTTAATACATTAAAATTATGAAGCAGTTTTTTAAATTTATGTTTGCTTCTTGTCTAGGAGTATTTCTTTCAACCATATTATTGGTTCTAATTTTCTTTGTTATAGGAACGTCAATGATTGCCTCTTCAACGAGTGCAACACCTGAGATTAAAGAAGACTCTATATTGGTTATAAAATTAGATAAACCAATTTATGATAGAGAAGTTAACGATTTTACAGCCCTATTATCAATGGGTTCTTCTGATATTAACTCTAATTCTTCAATTGGATTGACGGAGTTTATTTCTGTTATTAGAAAAGCGAAGAAAGATGATAAGATTAAGGCTATAATGTTAGATTTATCGTTTCTTCAAGTTAATGGCTGGGCTACTGTTGAGGAAATGCGAGAAGCCCTTGTAGACTTTAAAACTTCAAGGAAAAAGATTTATGCCTTTAGCGATTCTTATACACAAAATGCTTATTATCTTGCTACAGTAGCTGATGAAATTTCGCTTAATCCTGTTGGACATGTCCAATTAACAGGTCTTGGTGGACAAGTAATGTTTCTAAAAGATATGTTGGATAAGTTTAATATCGATGTTGAACTTCTTCGTCCTGCCAATAACGACTATAAGAGTGCAGGGGAGATGTTTATTAATAATAAGATGAGTGAGGCTAATAGAACTCAGGTTAAAGCTTATCTTGGTTCTATTTGGGATTATATTGGTAATAATATAGCTAGTTCTAGGAAAATTGATATTAAAACTTTAAATCATAATGTATCTAATCTTGAAACTTTTATTGCAGAAGATGCTTTAAAGAATAAATATGTTGATAATTTAACTTTTAGAACGGACTTACAAGAAAAGATTAAGGCTGATTTGAAGATGAAGAATCTTAATTTACTTCAATATAATAGATATAGAAGTTCAATTGTAGACATTATGCCTAGCAAATCTAAGGATCAAATTGCAGTAATTTATGCTTATGGAGATGTAGGTCAAGGAAAGGGTGGAGACTTATCAATAGGCAGTGAAACAATTATTAAGGAAATAAGGAAAGCTGTTAAAAATAAAAGAGTTAAAGCTATTGTTTTACGAATAAATTCTGGAGGGGGAGATGCTATTGCTTCGGAACAAATGACTAATGAGATATTTGCAGCTAAGAAAGTAAAACCAGTAATAGTATCAATGGGAGATATGGCAGCTTCAGCAGGTTATGAAATGGCTTGTGGGGCAACTAAGATTGTAGCTAACCCAATAACTTTAACTGGCTCTATAGGTGTATTTGGAATGATACCAAGTTTTGGAAGAGCATTAAAGAAGAGTATTGGTATTGGATTTGATACGGTTCAAACCCATAAAAATTCAATATTTGTTTCAGGTATTGCTCCAATGTCAATCGACACAAGAATGATTATGCAAAAAAGTATTGATGCTTTCTATAAAAACTTTGTTAATAGAGTCGCAACAGGAAGAAATCTAAGTGAAACATATGTTGATAGTATTGCAAAAGGAAGAGTTTGGGTTGGAAAAGATGCAAAAGAAATTGGTTTAGTTGATGAGTTTGGTGGTCTATACAAAGCAATTGAGATAGCATCTAATGAAGCTAAACTTAAGGATTATTCAATTATTGCATTGCCAAAAACCAAAGGCTTGCCAGAACAAATAATGGAAGCAATAGGTAGTGATATTGAGATGAAGCTATTTGCTAAAGAATTAGGACAACCTTATTCATTATTTATACAGCTAAAAGATATATCAGATATGAAAGGTGTTCAAGCAAGATTACCTTATTTGATTTCCTTCTAAATAAATTTTTCGTTTGCTTTTTAATATTTTGAAAGGAGCTCTTGGAACATAATGTTTTCAATAGCTCCTTTTCTCCTTGATTTTTAAAACAAAGTTAGGAACTAAAAGATAAATTCTTCATTTGCTTTTTGGATATTTGAAAGAAGCTTTTGGAACTTAATATTTTCAATAGCTCCTTTTTTCTTGGCCTTATTAAACAAAGACTTATCAATATTGTTGTTATTAATTGATTGAATAAGTTCCTGCATACTAGTATTTAAACCAAGAATCTTAGAGTCAAATACCTTTGGTGTATTATTCCAGGGACATGCATTTAAACAAATATCGCAACCATAGATATAGGAATTTAGTTTTATTTGCTTATCTATATTTCCTTTCTTAGTCATATTCTGATAAGAAGAGCAAAGATTAGCATTTAGTGTCTTATCTTTATTGATTGCTTTATTAGGACAAGCTTCTATACAAAGCTTGCAATCTCCACATAAATCCTCCTCTATGAAAGTGTTATAGTCTGTAAAATAGTTTGTTATTATTTCTCCAATAAGTATTTGACTACCGAATTCCTTATTAATAAGTAATGAATTTTTTCCTATAAAACCTAAGCCAGCTTCTTTTGCTATCATTTTCTCTGAAAAAGGAGATGAATCAACAAAAACAATGCCTTTGAAGTCTGGATAAGTTTCTTGGATACAGTTAATTATCTTGTAGAGAGCCTGTTTTATTATCTTATGGTAGTCTTCAAAATGACTATAAGTTGCAAACTTCAAGTTCTTATTTGATTTATTATCTTCGTTAATTGTCAAGTTTGCAAATACTTGTGTATTATATGAAATAATAAAACTAATTATTGACTGACTATTATCAAGTAGAAGAGAGGGGTTTTTCCTTTTATCGATATTTCTTTCTAAATACTGCATTTCAGCATTATAACCCTTATTTAACCATTCAGAAAGAAAGGAAATGTTGTATTCTTTTGCTTTTACTGCACCACAGTTTTGAAAACCAGCTTCTAAGGCCAAGGTTTTTATTTTCTCAAAGTCGATATACTTGTTCATTAATGAAGTTGTAATTTTTTTTCTTATCTAAATACTAATTTTTTCAATTTCGTATGAAAAAATAGTCTTATCTTCAATCATATCTTTAATCTCGTCTAAGAATTTATGAATTGAAATTAGGTTTTTCCTCGCCTTTAGTGTTACTTCTAAATCTTCAGTAATGTCTTTAACGAAGAAGCATAAATCCAATTTACCTTTTGATTTCTTTGCTGCCTTCGTTATCCTATCAACAAAACTCTTATTTATGTTTTCAATAGGTATAATAAGTTTTATTCCTTTTCCATATTTATCTAAAACATCATCTAGGTCTTCTATTTGAAGAATTTTAAATTCTAAATTATTCTTTGAAGCCTCATCTCCCCATCCTTTTTTCTTAACAGTAGCTTTAATAAGTACAAATAGGCCTTCAATCAAATATTTATTGAAGTTAATATGGTCTTTACCAAATAATGCAATCTCCCTACTTGATGTTTGGTCTTCAAATACAAATTTCCCAAATTCTTTCCCTGTTTTAGTTTGTTTTCTCTCGCAATTATTTAAGGAGCCTATCAAATATAGAGTTTTATCTTCAAATGGAGCTAAGTCATCCGACAATTCATTAAGCTCTGTATTTGCAAATAATTTTTTCTCTAAAGCATATTTGTCTAACGGATGCCCAGATAAATAGAAGCCAATTGAATCTTTTTCATTTTTTAGTTGTTCAATAGTTGTCCAAGGCTCACATCCTGGAATTTCTGGCTCGTATAGTTCTCCTTCTTCTTCACCTCCAAACATAGATACTTGAGATGAATTTTCTTTTTCTCTATATCTATTACCATATTTTATTAACCTTTCAATAAAGGTTTCTTCATTATTAGCAGTTTTGAATTTTTGAAAATACTGTGCTCTATGAATATTTGTAAAGGAATCGAAAGCACCAGAACTTGTTAAGGCTTCAATGCAGCGTTTGTTTATTGTTTTCAGATTAACCCTTTCAATAAAGTCGAAAGGGCTTGTAAATGGGCCGTTAGTCTCTCTCTCGGTCATTATTTCATGGGCAGCCTTCTCCCCAACACTTTTAATTGCGGCTAATCCAAAACGAATTTCTCCTTTTTTGTTTACAGTGAAGTTAAGGTCAGATTCATTTACATCAGGTCCAAGAACTGGTGTTTTTTGTCTTTGAGTTTCTTCAATATAATAGGTAATTTTTTTAATATCATTTAGATTATGAGTAAGAACAGATGCCATATACTCAGCAGTGTAATGAGCCTTTAGCCATGCAGTTTGATATGCAATATAAGCATAGCAAGTTGAATGGGATTTATTAAAAGCATATTCAGCAAATTTCTCCCAATCTTGCCAGATTTTTTCCACCAAATCAACATCTAGGTTTTTTTCCTTGCTCCCAGCAATGAATTTTTCTTTCAATTCATTCATAACAGAGATTTGTTTTTTACCCATAGCCTTACGAAGTTTGTCGGCTTGTCCTTTTGTAAAACCTGCAATGGCTTGAGAAAGTTGCATCACCTGTTCTTGATAGACAGTAATTCCATAGGTTTCACCCAAATACTTTTCCATTATCTCAGGAATTTCATACACAACGGGCTCTCTTTTATGCTTACGAGCAATATAATTTGGGATATACTGCATAGGACCTGGCCTATAAAGGGCATTCATTGCTATTAAATCCTCAAACCTATCTGGTTTTAAGTTTTGCATATGTTGTCGCATACCATCGCTTTCAAATTGGAAGGTTCCAATCGAATCACCCTTTTGAAAAAGTTCAAATGTTAGCTTATCATCAAGTGGAATATCTCTTGGATTAATATGAATCTTATGACCCTTTTGGATATTAATACAAGCGTCTTTTATAATTGAAAGAGTCTTTAGTCCCAAGAAGTCCATCTTAATCATACCAATCGATTCAATCGTTTTCCCTTCAAATTGGGTAATCATCATATTGGAATCCTTTGATGAGGAAAGGGGAACATATTTCGATAGATCATCAGGTCCAATAATTACTCCGCAAGCATGAGTTCCTGTATTTCTAACAGAGCCTTCCAATTCCTTAGCAAACTTTAGGGTTTCCTTAACTAAATTAGAGCCATTTTCAAGGGCGATTTTTAATTCAGGCACATCCTTATAGGCTTGGTCAAGAGTTATGCCTGGTTTTTCAGGAACAAGTTTTGCCAATCTATCAGATTCGCTTAGTGGAAGTTCTAAAACTCTTGCAACATCTCTAATTGCACTTTTAGCAGCCATTGTGCCAAAGGTAATTATTTGAGCTACATGATCAACTCCATATTTTTCTTGAACATATTCCAAAACCCTTGCTCTGCCATCATCATCGAAGTCAACATCAACGTCAGGCAATGAAATCCTATCAGGATTTAAGAATCTTTCAAAAAGAAGTCCATATTTAATAGGGTCAATAGCTGTTATTCCTAAGCAATAAGCGACTACAGAACCAGCAGCCGAACCTCTTCCAGGCCCTACAATAACATCCAATTTATCTTGTGCATAATTGATAAAGTCTTGTACAATTAGGAAATAACCGGGGAAGCCCATAAAAGCAATTGTTGAAAGCTCAAATTCAATTCTTTGTCTCAGTTCATCGGAAATATCTTCTCCATATCGTTTCTTTACCCCTTCATAAGTTAGGTAATGAAGATAGGCATTATCAAATTTCGTTCTAATAATATTTTCATAGCCCCCCTTTTTCTCAATATCCTCCAACGAGAACTCTTCTTGAATTTTTTCTATCGGATACTCCTTCTTATAATCCTCCAATGAGCCAAAGCTAGCAGGAATTTCAAAAATAGGTAATAGAGGATCGCAGTGGAGATCATATAGTTCAACCTTATCAACAATTTCTTGGGTATTTGTTATTGCTTCAGGAGCATCAATAAATAGACCTTCCATTTCTTCTTGGCTCTTCAAATACTCATTCCCACTGTACATTAGTTTTGTCGAATCGCTAATTGTTTTGCCAGTGTTTAAACAAATTAAAATTTTATGAGCATCAAAATCGCTAGCATTTATAAAGTGAACATCATTAGTTGCAATAAGTTTAATACCGAGCTTGCTGCCAATCTCAACTAAATGATTATTAACTAATTCTTGTTCTTCTAAGCCATGGTTTTGCATCTCAAAATAATAATCTTCCCCAAAAATAGTCTTGTATTCCAAAGCAATTTTTTCAGCTTCTGAAATATTATTTGACAAAATTAGCTGAGGAATAACCCCTCCCAAACAAGCCGTAGAGCAAATCAACCCCTCAGAATATTGAAATAAAAGCTCTTTATCAATTCTTGGACTCCTATAGAAAGCATCTTTGTCATAGGAAAGAGAACTTAGTTTAATAAGATTTTGATAGCCTTTATAGTTTTTAGCTATTAAAATTAGATGATCCCCACTCATTTTTGTTGGGTCTTTAACAAACCTATCAACCCTTGCAACATAGGCCTCAATCCCTAGCAAAGGTTTAATCCCTTCCTTTTTTGCAACATCAAAAAACTCCAAAACTCCAAACATATTCCCATGGTCAGTAATAGCTAAGGCCTCCATCCCTAATTCCTTTGCTTTCTTCATTAAACCTTTAATGCTAGCAGCTCCGTCTAAAATAGAATACTGAGTGTGAACATGTAGATGTGTGAAATTTCCCATAGTTTTTGGTATATATTTTATTGAAAGAATGTTTTGCAAAGATAAATAACTTCAATTGCAAAAAGAAAAGAAAAGAGAAATTTTTAGATAAGCTATATCGCTCTAATATTAAAGAAAGCAGAGCCAATTGACTCTGCTTTCTTTAAGTTTTACACACTAATTTTTGATAAACTTTTTCTTAATATATCCATTATCAGTATTAAATCTAATTAGATACACTCCATTACTAAGAGAAGAAATATCAATCAATTTTTCCTTAGAATTAATATACTCCTGATAAACCCTATGCCCAAGTGAATTGAAAATCTCTATTGAATTAATAATAGTCTCAGATTTAATATTAAGATCGCTATTTGTTGGATTAGGATAAATAGTTATTGAATTATTAACTAACGAAACATCATTTATTCCTAATAATGGTGTTATACAGTCGTTAGCACCATAAAGAAAATTAGAATACAGCAAATCTCCATTATGAATATAACAGCGAGTATTACGCCAATTATCAAATACTGCAAATCGCGGGGAAATCAATAAACCTTCAAAATCACCTATACCTTCAATCCATATTGCAGCGATCTGTCCAAAAGTTTGTATTGTAAATTCTCTTCTTTCTATTCCATTATAATTAACAGTATCAATATTTGTAACTTCAAAAGTTTGGAAAGAATAATCAGAGTAGTAAAATGTATCTCCAACTGAAAGAGAAAAGTCATACAACATCTTATTTATTTCTTCTCCTTCAATCAAACTACCTCTAAAGAATACTTGTCTTTGTGTATTTTCTCTCATTCCTCCAATACACTCGGCTATTGTACTATCAAATTCAATATCAGTGAATCTATAGAGTTTCTTATAGGTTTCATTTTCTATTACTGTATCTTCATCTGTAAGAGCAAACTTCTCAAATTCATAATAATTATATCCCCAATGTCCATGTTCACAAGTCCATAATTGAAGACCAGGTTTTACTAAAGGTATATAATGATAATCTTGTGCATTAAGAGAAATGCAAAACAGGGTAAAAACAAACCCTAATATTAAACTATAAACATGTGGTTTCATGGTATTATTTAAATTAATAATAATTTGAGGCAAAGATAGAAAATAATATTTAATATGCACAAAGACTAGATAAAAAGATTGGTTTTAAGATATATCTTTTATAATAATTGTACCTTTGCACCATGAAAATTGCAGC